>JAKQFZ010001213.1 GCA_029558215.1 Candidatus Omnitrophota bacterium | reverse complement strand
TCGAGATGGGTCTCTCGATTGTTCTTATCCGAGTTCAATGCACTTCTACCTTCCTGAGCCAATCATCATGAGAACCCTTCTTACCTGCTCCTTGTTCATGACGAGGCTCATCTGGGCCAAGATGATTTGTTTGCCAGCGCTGATCGGAATCAACGTCAGCTTTCCGATCCGACTGCTGAAGACAGAACGAATCGTGTCCATCAATTCTTTGTGTTCTATGGCTTCGATACCCAAAGGGAGCATGATCTCCGGAGTGATCTCCCTGGGTGAGTTCCCACAGAGGTCGCACACGAATCGATTGGCGAATTCGACGCCCAGATTTTCGTTCAGAAGCAAGAGGGGAGTGGGCAGGAGATTCAGAAGCTCCGAGGCGAACGCTCCCGCATCAATCCTCAAGTTCTGTCCCAGTTCGACAACGATCTCCTTTTCCTCTGTGATCTTGGCGATGATCTCGTGAGCCAGTTCCAGTTCACGTGCTTTGTACAACAGGGATCGGCGAAGTCTGAGTTTCTCCGCCGCTTTCTCAACAGAGAGCAGTACCTGGTCAACATCCACGGGCTTGCGAATGTAGTTGATCGCTCCGTTGTGAAGAGCCTGAATGGCGGTATTCTCATCACCATAGCCTGTGATAACGATGATCTCACAGTCTTCGGATATCTCCCTGACTTGTTGGAGCACTCCCATGCCTCCCAACTTGGGCATTTCAATGTCCACAAGCAGGATGTCTATTTTGTTCTCCGAGAACAGGTGCATTCCCTCTTCACCGTCCGCCCCAATGTAGGTGTCATAGCCTTCCTTGTCGAAAATCCTCTTCAGGTTCTCCCGTGCTCGGTCGTCATCCTCCAGAATCAGAATGCTGGTCTTGATGGACATGCGGCGTCGTTCAGCAACCCGTTGGCGCGCGTGACCGAGCGTGAGAATCAGCTGTTCGAGATCAACCGGCTTCTTCAGATAGTCAAGCGCTCCCTGACGTAGCGCGGAGATGGCAGTGTCGTAGTCTCCATGCGCGGTGATCAGGATGACATCCGTCTCAGGGGAGAGATGACGCACGGTGTAGAGAATTTCCATCCCGTCTACACGCGGCATCTTGAGATCGGTCACAACGATATCCGGTTTCTCCGTCCGAAAGAGATTCAGGCCTTCATAGCCATCCTCTGCGGCGATCACCCCATACCCTTCCTTGATCATGACTCGCTGCAGCGAATGGCGTGTCACGGGATCGTCTTCAATGAGTAGAATGCTTACATCTCTCATCAGCCTCTCTCCTCAGAGCAGTCTGCCACTGGAAGCACAATGGTGAAGGTGCTCCCGTGCCCGTCCACAACGTCAAGGTGTATTCGAGCTTGGTGCTCATCCAGAATCTTGGTTGCGATGCTCAAACCAAGCCCAGTACCTTTGCCTGCAGCCTTGGTTGTAAAGAACGGTTCGAATATCCGTTTGCGGAGCGCCACGGGGACACCCCCACCATTGTCACCGACAGCGAGAGCCACTTCCGTTGGACTGAATTGAAAGGTCTTGATCTCTATCGAGCGGTCAGAAGTGCGAAACTCTTCCACGGCTTGCCGCGCATTGACAACCAGAATGGTTGCAACCTGTTCCAAAGCGATGGAATCGCCCGATATCAAAGGCAGATGCTCGGCCAGTTCCGTCCGAACCGAGATGCCATGGGTTCGAAGCTGCTGACCCAGAAGAATGAACATATTGTTGATGCAGTCGTTCAGCGCAATTCTCTGTTTGTGGACGCGGTCGGATCGTCGCGTGAAGACACGCATGTGGTCAATGATGCCTGCCATCTTGTTTATCTGCGACACAACGTCACGCAAGTCCTGTGGGAGTTCGTCAGCATTGAGACGGTCTTTGTCCATGTCACGCAAAATGCTCTGGCAGAGAAGTTTGACATTGTTCAGAGGCTGGTTGAGTTCATGCGCCACGCCGGCAGTCAACTCTCCGAGTGCGTTCATCCGCTCGTTGTGAATCAGCAGTGCGGTTGTCTCCCGAAGTTGCCTCTCCCTGTCCTTGTCCAGATAAAGAGAACCCACAACAGAGCAAAACAAGTGGAGGATCTGACCATCATGGTTCTCAAGTGGGGAGTGCCGGAGTAGGTTATCCGCTACCGCCAGACCGACGATTTTGTCTTTGGCACGCAAAGTGGCTGCCGCAACGGCACCCTTGCCAACGATCGTCTTGTCCTCAAAAAGCGGTGCATCCTGACAAAGAACAAATGACGTGGAGTTCTGGAGAAGCGGCACGAAAAGACTCCCATCAACAATCTGAATCATTTCTTCTCGCTTGTCCTTGACCGCTCCATCGGTTCCGATGCCAAATGTTCCCATGAGTGTGTCGGGCGTGTCCCCAAGGAGCCAGATACTCAGCCTCTCAAAACCCAGCACCGATGCTCCCAACTCGACCGACCGCCGAAAGAGATCATCGGAGGAGTCTTCCAGTGCCAGTTCATTGGCAACCTCGACCAGAGCCGTGAGTCTCTCCCCAAATTTCCTTTGCGCTTCCTCACTGCGGCGAAGCTCCTGACTCAAAACAGACGCTTCAACGGCTGGCCCCACCTGCTGAGCGATCGCCATCATCAATTCCAGATCATCCTTCGTGTAAGCGTTTGGGGTGTAACTCTGCACGGAGAAGATGCCAGGGACTCTGTCCTGCACAATGAACGGAACAAAGATCAAGGAGAGCGAAGGTCTCTGAGCGTCACCAAAACCAAGAGTGTTGACATCCAACAGTTCCTTGGGATCTCTGTGGATGAGGATCGGTTTGCGTTCGCGAACTGCTGGCTCGATAAGTTTCGAGACGGCGATGGCCTTTCTTGTGGGCGTGACCCTTGTCAGAACGTTGTCAAATGTGTCATAGGTTCTTATGGGATAGGTCTTGTCGGAGGCCGCATCGTAACGACTGACGAAGAAAGCATCCAAAGGAATGGCAGGACGAATGGTCTCCAAGAGTCGGTCGCAAATCTCCTCTGGAGTCATGCTTCCGAGTGTTGCCTGTGCCACAGCGTTCAGAATCTCAAGCCTGCGGTTCTGCCTTTGCAGCGCCTCTTCGGAGGTCTTTCTTCGGGTGATGTTCCGAAAGACGCTGAAGGTGCAGAGCTGGCCATCGTATTCAATTTCTCGGACACTGGCCTCAACGTGCAGGAGCGTCCCATCCCGCCTGCAAAAAGAGGTTTCGTAGCGCCGCCCCGAATCCTCACCGTTTACCCCGTCGTGGATTCGATCAAGTTCAAGTACTGCGTTGTGAGACACGCCAATATCCTGAAATCCCTTTCCGAGAAGATCGTCTTCTTCATAGCCCAGCATATCCGCGAACTGTCGGTTGCAGAAGACAAACCGGTCTTTCTGCTCAATCACGACTCCATCGTTTATATGCTCCACCAAGAGACGATACTTTTGCTCGGACTTCAGTATGTGTTTCTCGGCTTCCTTTCTCTCATCATAATCGCTCTTCAGAACGGCACAACGCCGGTAGCAGAGCCAGGCAAGAAATGCAGCCAGGAGAGTCAGGACAGGACAGACAAACAATCCCCAAACACTTTCTGTGCGAACCAACAGACTTGTCTTCCGCGTGTAGAGCCAGAAGGCCTCTGCAACAGCAGTGACAGCAACAATGGCAGTAAGAATGACAACCGGTTTCGATTTCCGACTCATGAGCTTGATACAGTCGCGCTCCGTTTCAAAAATGTATCATAGCTTCACCTGCCAAAGGTACGCTACACCAGACCGACAGGCTCTGAAGCCAATTCCCTCTATCAACATTCCCTGCCACTGCACTCAGGGAACTCCCAATGATCAAAGCAACATCAAGCGCATGGACACTGAAGAGACGACTGCCTCATGCCCAACACTGCAAGTCAATTATATCTGATTCTATCTGTCCAAGTGTGTTCCTGTCAAGCGCAAGAAGCGTGTTACTTTCTGACCGAGATTCTTTCTCTTGACCCGTTCCGAGCATGAAGTATCATGTCATGACTTTTCCCTTCGGGGACATCGCTCACGTCGGTGAGGTTCGACCTATGGAAAACACGATAGTCATCGGTTTCCTGCTCCTGCTGCTGGTGTTTGCCGGCTGCGTCTCCTTTTCTTCCAGACAATCTGTGACTCCTTCCCAAACCACCAGCCGCGGTTTTGACGTTCGGGAGTTTGGTGCCCAGGGCGACGGAATGACAGACGACACCCAAGCGTTTCAGGATACGTTAGATCGCTGCGCAGAATCCGGCGGCGGTGTAGTTTCCGTCCCTGCAGGGAAATACCTGATCAAAACAAATATCCTGGTGCCTCCCTCTGTGACGCTTGAAGGAACATGGCGCGCTCCTTCATCAGTGGATCGCTATCATCGCGTCCCACAGGAACCGGACAAGGGGCCGGAACTGCAGGGCAGTGTCTTGCTGGCAGTCGAGAATCCTGGACTGGAAGATGCCACAGCATTCATACGACTGGAGAGAAATGCAACGCTGAAGGGAGTAACCATCTTCTATCCCCATCAGACAAAAACAAATCCCCCTGTCGCCTACCCCTGGACAGTCGCCACCGTCGGAGCAGACAACTGTTCCATCATTGATGTCTTGATGGTCAATCCCTATCAGGCGGTTGACTTTGGAAATCGAGCATCCGGTCGGCATTACATCCGCAGTCTGTATGCCCAGCCGCTGCGCCGGGGAATCTACGTTGATCACTGCCTCGACGTCGGACGTCTGGAGAACATTCATCTCTGGCCGTTCTGGACTGCTGCCGATCCGGACAGTCCGGTTGGAAGGTTCATGCTGGAGCAGGGCGAAGCATTCATCTTCGGTCGAAGTGACTGGGAGTATGTGAGTAACTGCTTCGCCATTGCGTACAAGATTGGCTTTCGATTTATCAAGGGAAAAGGAGAAGGCCCCTTTGCAGGCGGTGGCAACTACCTGCTGTCCCAGAGCGGAGCAGACATGTGTGATATGGCTGTTCTGGCTGAGGATATCCAAGCGCACTCGGGAGTGTCTTTTTCCAATTCGCAGATCTTTGGAGACATCATCACGCAGGAGACCAATCATGGGATGCTGCGCTTCTCGAGTTGCGGTCTGTTTGGCTCGATCTCAGGCAGAAACGGTGTCGGTCTGGCACGAATTGCCGGCAGAGGTCGTGTTTCATTTGACAACTGTCACTTCTATGCCATTGACCGACGAATCGAAACCGATCGGCTGATCCATGTGGTTGAGGGACGGGTAAGCATTACGGATTCGGTCTTCATCAACAGTTGGGACGCGCCGTATAATCATCAGCCCATCGTGCTGGAGCGCCCCGTGCGTGCAGCCATCATCACCAACAACGAATTCTACGGCAGAGCAGGCATCGTCAACAACGCCATCGGTCGTGTTGTGATCGAGGGCAACGTCGAAAACACGGACATCGAACCGTTTCCCAATAAAGGAGAAGAAGTAAAATGAGCACGCCCAGAGTCGGAATCATCGGATGCGGGGGCATCGCCTATGCCCATCGAGATGGGTATCGCGCCAATGGAATCGAGCCAATCGCTTTCATGGACACCAACAAGGCAGCGGCGGAAGCCCTGGCAAAAGACGTCAAGAACGCCAAGGTCTTTGACACCGCGCAGGCTCTCATCGAATCTGGCATGGTCAATGTCGTGAGCGTGTGCTCGCCACCCGCTTTTCATGAAGAGGCGACCGTGCTGAGCCTGAGAAACGGCATCCACACACTCTGCGAGAAACCACTTGCGCATACAATCGAATCGGGGAAGAACATTGCGGCCGCAGCGGCCTCATCCAGCGCTCTTTGCATGACGGCCTTTCGACACCGCTTTCTGGCCTCGATGGTCAAAATCCGTTCCCTTCTTGATGAAGATAGAATTGGATCCGTTGTCTTCTTCAACAACATATTCTGCGGCCATGCGCCTGGGATGAAAGACAAGTGGTTCTCCAAAAAAGCGCTTGCGGGCGGTGGTTCGATGCTGGATACCAGTAGCCACTCTGCCGATCTCTTTCGGTTTTTGGTTGGCGAAGTTGCCGAACAGAAAGCAGTCACAAACCGACGTATGGAGAACGCGGATGTCGAGGATTCGGCAGTGCTGATCGTCAAAGCGGACAATGGCGCAATCGGCTCGATGACTTCATCCTGGATGGCTGGTACCGGCGAGGCCTATGTGGATATCATGGGCGAGAAAGGACGCATCTTCTACGACTACATCAAAGGCACCGAAGTCCGCGTCGAGTTGTTGAACGGTGAGCCGGAAGTCCACAACGTCGAGGTGACTTGGGGCTTCAAAGAGGAAATAGAACACTTTCTCGGTGCCATCGAAGGGAAATATCCTCTCGCCTGCACTGCACACGACGGGCTGCGGTCGCTGGAGATCATCATGCGTTGTTATTCCTGATGAGTTCTTGATTTCCTCAGCTGGTTAGAGTTCAAAACTACTTGCGACTGCACCCGAGTAGCGTGTCACACATATCTTACCGTTCTTCAGGGTATTGATCGAAGGATGCCGGATGTCTTTGTGCGTGTTTTTTTCTATCGATCGCAGACTGCTGCAAGATCGAGTCGATCATCCTTTCCTGTGGCCTCGTTCCTTTTACACAAGAAACTCACTTTATCTACCGCTTGGTTTTCGGTGGCACAACTGCACTATATGTAGAGTACTCTAAAACGATCCGATCGGTAGCGATTCATTCTTCTTGACAAATGATCCAAAACAGATTATTCGATTGTGCAGAGACTGTGGGAGAGTTCTGACTCTCAGATAATAAAAAAAGCAGAAGAGACGTATTGCCTTGGAGGTTTGCTGATGAGGCTTTCTCGCACAGAGATAGTTCTGTTAGCGGTTCTTGGCGTCGTAGTCCTTGTAGGGTTGGCTCGAGTGCTTCCTGATTCGTCCTCAAGGAATGGTCTTGTAAGCACAAAGGGAACACTCGGTGAGAAGCAGCCAGAAACCCATGCCGAGAAAGATGCCTCGCCTAGAGGCAGCCAGGATACAGACAGACCCAATGGGGACAATCTGGACTTACAAGACGCGAATCGCTCCCAAGGCGCTGAATCTTCAGAGAAGCCCGCTTCGTCATCTGTATCTCCTTTGGCAGGATCTCAACCGAAGAAGGCCAGGAACATTGAACTGCCCGCGGGACGTATCTCTGCGGATGAGGCACTTGCCTCTCTCTGCGATCAACTTGGCTTGGAACTCTTTCGATCGGGCAATGCCAATCTGAAAGCAGAAGTTCAGGTGGACGATCCGACGCCGTCCGCCATATTGGACGCAGTAGCACGGGCTGCGCGAGTTCCCCTTGCTGGTAATCTTGATGATCTTGACCAAGGATACCGACACCAGATTCATTTTACGCCTCTCGCACTCTATGTCGGTGATAACCGTGATGTGGTGAAAGCTCTTGAGCAACTCTCCCAAGGGTCACCCGAGTCGAGGACGGACGCAATCAAAGATCTAGGGGACATAGCCTTTGAACAAGGGGAGAACTTGGAGTCGGTGCTTTCTCACAATCTCCAAACCGATTTCAACGAGGAAGTTCGTGCTGAGGCGGCTGTAGCACTCGAACATGCACAGTCAGGGGAGAGTATTGATGCACTAGTCGCTGCTCTATCCGATTCCTCTGTGCTTGTTCGGGAACATGCCCGAACGACATTAGGGCTTGTTGGCACCGATGAGGTACTCCAAAAGCTGAAACAGGCTTATCCGTCAATTGAAGACAACGAGATACGAAAGATCTTCGACCAAATTCTGGAGGAGCGTTTTGATCAGCCCATCAGGATAGAGGGACTCTAGGAGATCGGAGTCTCCAACTGGGGTGACCGAGAGAAGACGCACATGCGTCGAAAGGGGGTGAGGTCTGCGGAGGGAACAGAGGAGTGGTGTCTCCACAACAGGAGATGCCTTGTTTGTCGGAGCAGTCTGCAAAACATGAGAGGCAGACTGTAGAGCATTTCTTCAAGAAGCTAGAGAAAGGAATCTTTGAACAATGAAGACGACTAAACTTAGTGTCTTTGTATTGTTCAGCATGTGTATCATGTTTGGACAGTACGGATTCGCCCAGGTTGATCAGAACCTGCGTGTGGATGACTGGAATCTCAGTCTTCTGAATAAGGGCTGGAAGGCAGATCAGATGACCATTCAGGGAGAGTATGATGCTGCGCCAGGAACAACGAACCCGATGATTCAGGGGATGACCTTCAACTTCTACGATGGGATCTGGGGCGGAGGATTGTGTACCGATACGCTGATCTCCCCATATTTCCGACAGGGGCGGGGAAGCAAGCTCGAGTACAAGAATGGTCCCGAGCAAGGGGCTGTCCTGTTGAACATAGGTGGCAGTTCGCGCAGCCGGTTCAATTTCAGTATGAGAGACACCTACGCTGGCGCAAGAGGGGTGACACCTGTTCAAGTCGAACTCGAAATGTTTCCTGTGGCTGGATACCCCTTCGTGTATTTCAATGACACCCTGACGATTCTGAACCAGTTGAAGGATCCCTATGGCTTCCGGGGTTCTAAGTTCAACCTGCCCGTCAGTCCAGTTCTTGATGAAGGCGATGGTGACGAAGTGTTTGTTGATTCTTTGATCATCAATCGCAATCTCTTTGCCGTCGGTAAGGACAAGTGTCGAATTGCAGCTCGCATTCCCACGCTGCCGTTCTTCAATCCAGGACCGGTTGAACAGATTGAGTTCGATCTTCCTTTCGGCCCAACAACTGTCACAACTCCCATCGGTTGGCTGAGAGCCAACAGCAACGGAACCATTCTGAGTTACAACGGTTCTCTCGGAGCGATCTTTATTACCAACGGTCTGCCCATCCCCGCTTGGGCGAATGGAGCCGAGATAGAGATCACTTTGAACATTGTTAGAAGAACGCTATCCATCTATGTAACCAAGATGACTCTGTGGGACAGGATACTTAATGCACCCAATG
>JAKQFZ010000648.1 GCA_029558215.1 Candidatus Omnitrophota bacterium | reverse complement strand
CCCAGCACTTGCCAAAGATCGCCGCGGCACGAACCTTGGACTCAACGATCGCGCAGAGGTTGGGGTCTTTGTCTGCAGTGACCTTCGCCCGTCGGGTGCTGCCAAATGCCGTGATAATCGCATTCTTGGGAGGATCCTTGTAGATTTCCTGAAAGAACTCAATGTCCTTGGGGTTGGATCCCGGCCATCCGCCCTCGATATAGTGAATGCCAAACTCATCGAGTTTGTGGGCGATCATGACCTTCTCACGAACTGAGAAAGAAACACCCTCGGCCTGACAACCGTCTCTCAATGTCGTATCATACAGACGTACATTTCTAGGTCTTGTCATTGCTCCAACTCCTTTGATTCATTCTCCAATTCAAACTCTTCCGCCAGCGCCCGCACCGCCAATTCCGCGTACTCTTCAGCAATGATGCAGGATATTTTTATCTCGGAGGTGCTGATCAACTGAATGTTGATCCCTTTGTTGGCCAGCGCCGAGAACATCTTTCCAGCCACCCCTGAGTGAGAACGCATTCCGACTCCGACGGCGGATACCTTGACGACTTTGTCATCCGATTGAACCTTTTGTGCGTGAATCTCCTTCACGAGATCATTGGCAATGGCTATGACTGCCTTCAGATCGCTTCGGCTGACAGTGAACGAGATGTCATTGTGATCGTCGCTGCCGACGTTCTGGATGATCATGTCTACGTTGATGTTCCTGGCGGCAATATCTCCAAAAATCTTTGCGGCAACACCAGGCTTGTCGGGAACTCCGACAAGAGACACTTTCGCCTCAGGAATTGAGGTGACACCACGTACCATCACTCTTTCCATATCCTCTGCCTCCTCCGTGACCAGCGTTCCCGGAACTTCTTCAAAGCTGCTCAACACACAGACGGGAACCTTGTAATTCATGGCAAACTCGACAGATCGCGTCTGAAGTACCTTTGATCCGAGGCTTGCCAGCTCCAACATCTCTTCATATGAGATCCTCTCCAGCATTTTGGCGCGTGGCACCACGCGCGGATCCGCGGTGTAGACACCACGTACGTCGGTATAGATCTCGCAGACATCCGCCTTCAGTGCCGCGGCAATGGCCACGGCGCTGGTATCCGAGCCACCACGTCCAAGCGTGGTGATATCTCCCTCATCGGTAACCCCCTGAAATCCCGCCACAACAACAATCTTTCCATGTCGGAATGCTTTTCGAATCCGATCCGTATCTATGCTCTGGATACGTGCCTTGGTGAATGCTGCGTCTGTCTTCATGCCGATCTGTGCGCCCGTGAAGGAGATGGACGGATACCCAAGACGCTGAAGCGCCAAAGCCATCAGACCGATGGAAATCTGCTCGCCGGTGGATGCCAGCGTATCAAACTCTCTCGGCTCTCCCTCCGGATTCACCCTGCCGGCAAGTTCCAGAAGCAGATTCGTCAAGCCCGCCATGGCAGAAACCACGACGAGGACATCGTGCCCCTGGGCTTTGGTCTTGGCGACGCGCTCCGCGGACTGCAGCAACCGGTCGGTATCCATGCGATCCCAGCGCCCCATCGAGGTGCCACCGAATTTCTGAACGATAATGCCCATCCGTTCTTCTCCCTTTCGAAGAAGTCACCTTGCCCGACAGTCTTTTCAGGCATAAAAATGTGAATGAGGACTATAGCATGTTCGGTACTTTTTCGGAAATTTTTCTTGGGCTTTCTGAAACGCTCCACTAGAATCCCTCTTGGCGGACGATTCGCCAGGAATATACGACCGATGTTGGAAGGAACCGATGCCAGCCAATCTGTCACCGGAATACATCGAAGCAGAACGACGATACCGTGCTGCCAAGAGCCATGAGGAACGCCTCTCGTGCCTTGAGGAAATGCTCAGCAAGATTCCCAAGCACAAGGGCACCGAGAAGATGCAGGCGGGAATCCGAAGGAAGATCTCCCAACTCAAGCAGCAGGCGGAAGCACAGAACCGAAAGAGAAAAGGACATTCGTACAAGGTCAATGCTGAAGGCGCTGGGCAGATTGTTCTTGTTGGTGCTCCCAACACGGGAAAGTCCGCTCTGTTGGCCGCGGTCACAAACGCTGAACCAGAAGTGGCCGACTACCCCTTTACCACCAGAGCACCGATGCCTGGGATGATGCCGTACCTGGATATTCGAATTCAACTGGTGGATTTGCCCGCGATCAGTTCAGAGCATCTTGAGGGCTGGGTTGCCGATGTGATCAAAGCAGCCGATGGCGTTCTGATTTTCTGCGATCTTGCCAGTGACGATCCTGTCGTACAGATAGATGAAAGCGTTGCGCTGCTCAGGGATTTCGGAATTGAACTGCTTCCACCGACGCAAGAACCTGTTCCCGAGCTTCGGGGCAATCAGAAGAAGGCGATTATTGCCGCCAACAAGATCGATCTGCCGGACACTCGGGAGATGTTTGATCTGGTCTCTGAAATGCAGACCTCTCTACTGCCCATTTTGGCGGTTTCATGCGTTTCCGGTCAGGGGTTGGAGACACTCAAGCACCAGGTCTTTGAGCTCCTGAAGATCATGCGGGTATATTCCAAACAGCCGGGCAAGCCACCGGACATGAACGAGCCTTTCACGATACATCGTGGAGCCAATCTGATGGAATTTGCCGGTGTGGTTCACAAGGACTTTGTGGAGCAGTTGAAGTACGGTCGTGTTTGGGGAAGCGGAAAATTCGAAGGACAGATCATCAAACACGATCATATACTTCAGGATGGAGATATTGTAGAGTTGCATCTTTAGATGCGCTATTGGCGGACGAGACATTTGGCCTCGTAACGGAGCAAAGAGAGAGGCTGAAAGCCTTTTCTCTCCGAAAGGAACAGAATGAAGACCAACAACTCAAAACATTCCGGAACGCAGACTCTTGTGACGATGATGCTGTGCTCTGCTTTTCTTGTCGTTGCACCCGGGTCTACGGTTTTGGGGGAATCACTGGCCGACCGCGTCGTCGAGCACCGACTTGACAACGGAATGACGTTTCTGCTTCTTCAGAGACCCGAAGCCCCAGTACTCTCGGCACACATTCGGTTTCGGGCGGGTGGTGTCAATGAGCCGATGGGCAAGACAGGTATCGCTCATCTCCTGGAGCACATGGCATTCAAAGGCACCAGGCATCTGGGAACCAACAACTTCAGAGCCGAACACAGATTGCTCGAGAGAATTGAACAGCTTGGCGAACGGCTGACCGCAGAGATTGCCCTTGGCGCAAAAGGAGATCCCGAGAAGATTGCGGCGATGCGTGAACAGCTGAACCAACTGCATCTCGAAGGAGATCAATACCTGGTCAAAGAAGAGATTTGGGACACCTATCTTCAGAACGGCGCACAAGGTCTCAATGCTTCCACCAGCAAGGATGTCACCTCCTACTATGTCAGCCTGCCTTCGAACAGGCTCGAACTGTGGGCGTTGATCGAATCCCAACGGATGATGGAGTCTGTCATGCGCGAGTTCTACCGAGAGCGCGATGTCGTTGCCGAGGAGAGGCGCCGCGGCTACGAAGACCGACCTGATGGAAAACTTTATGAACGTTTCATCAGCGCAGCGTTCATCGCGCATCCATACGGGAATCCCACCATCGGCTGGATGTCGGATATTCAGACCCTCACCATTCGAGACGCTGAGTCTTTTTTCAACCACTACTATGTTCCGTCGCGGGCGGTCGCTGCCATCGTCGGGGATATTGATATCGAGAAAACCGTCGCCATTGTCGAGAAGTACTTTGGTCGTATCCCGTCCAAGCCGGAGCCTCTCGAACAGATCACGCAGGAACCGGAACAAGGAGGGGAGAAGCGTATCGTTGTGGAATTTGATGCCGAACCGCAGATACTGATTGGTTTTCAGAAACCAACACTCCCGGAGTTTGACGACTATGTCTTCGATGTCATAGATGGACTGTTGACTCGGGGACGCACCTCGCGTCTTTACACCCGACTGGTGAAGCAGGATCAGGTGGCGACGCGTGTCTATTCGTTTGGAGCACCCGGCTCAATCTATCCTAATCTGTTTGTCATCGGTTCCGCTCCCAGACACCCGCACACGTCGGAAGAAGTCGAGAAGATCGTCTTTGAGGAGCTTGGTCGCATGGCTCAGGAGAACGTCACCGAACGGGAGCTGCTCAAAGTCAAGAATCAGCTGAAAGCGGATTTCCTGCGTGACCTGCGATCCAACAACGGTCTGGCGGACAAACTGAGTTACTTCGAAGTGGTCGGTGCCGGTTGGCGCTACCCTATCGAATGGGTGGATGTGATCGAGCGCGTCACGCCGGACGACGTCCGTCGCGTTGCCTCGCAGTATTTCAGTCGAAGCAATACCACTGTTGCCACGTTGATGCGAAAGGTGGCCGCAGAGAACTAAACGTTTGTGCACAAGAGGGCACCGCTGAGGCATGAGAGAATCGCGACAGGGGCTTGTGGCGGTGCCGCCGCCCGAGCAGGAAACGTGATGACAATGGCTTTGGCGGTGCCCAAAACCAGAAGTATTGAGAAATCTACTTTTGCATGAAAGGAATCGTTTTGTTTCGTGATGGAGCCTGAAAAAGGTCTGGAAGTCTTTTTTACGTCAAAACTGTTGCTGCGGGAAGGAACCTGTGTCTGAGGAAAACAAGTCTGTAATGGGGTGGCTCTCGGCTCAGATGGCCGGGATATTTCGCCGCTATGAGTGCCCTGTCTTTCAACTGCATCACGTCGGAGTTTTCTCCGCGCCGATGAGTCTTTCTCCGCAGCAGTTCCAACTGATCATGCAGTCACTCAAGGATCTGGGGTGCACCACGCTCAGCCTCGAAGACTACATCGATCAACTGGATTTGCCCAGGAGGCCAGATCAAAGACAGATGGTGCTGACGTGCGACGATGCTTTGGTCGGTGTCTATGAGAATGCCTGGCCGATTTTGAGAGAGTTCGGTTTTCAGGCAACGATATTCCTGCCGACGGATTTCATCGGCGGGCGTTCGGAGTGGATGACCCACATTCCAGGCGCTTCTCAGATTCCCCTGCTGAGCTGGGCGCAGGTTGAGGAGATGTCCAAAGATCCGCTCATCTCCTTTGGCACACAGACCAACACACATCCTGATCTGACGCAGGTTTCACCACAGCGTTGTCATCAGGAAATCAAAGATTCCTGCGCTGAGATTCAGGAAAAACTTGGTATTGAAGCCAAGACACTGGTCTATCCTTTCGGTCGTTTCAATGATCGGGTCTTGAATGAAGTCAAACAGGCTGGCCTTCTTGGCGCATGCACAGATATTCAGGGTGTTCGCAACCAGTGGCGTGACAGATTCCAGTTGAAGAGGGTTTCCATTCTCCCGACCAGTAGTCCCAGGAGCCTGCAAATGGCCTTCTCTCCGTCGTTTCGCGCACTCAGGGGATAGAGAAGCCGGTCACTGTCTTGTCTCTTGCTGAGCGCTTCTCAATCCCAAAGCATAGGCTGCATTTTCCGCATGAAGGCGAGTCATCTCATTGCCGTTCTCGAGGGTGACGAGTTGTTCTGTCTTGCCGAGGATACACAAAGCTTCCGAGACGGCGATTCGGACGTCCCCGCATGGGTCTTCCAGCCTACTCATCAAAGCATCCGAAGCAGGTTCGGCAGCCTTGCCAAGCGCCACGCATCCGGTCGCTGCCCAGAACCTTACCGCACTCTCCTCATCGTCCAGTCGTCGGATGATCTCGGGAAGATTCCTCGCGTCTCTCATACTTGCCATTTCGGCTGTTTCGATGATTCTGTCTGCAGGAAAACCATCCTGATGGATGAGGTCGTATATGGTTGTTCCCTCGCTTCGGTCTATCATCTCTCCTTCCGGAAGGAAGCCCGGATCTCTCATCTCTCGCACCCAGCGCATCGTTTCCTCGCGCATTCGCTTGAGAATGTCCGCATGGTCGGGATCACCGGCGAGATTGTTCACCTCATGGGGATCTACACGTGTGTCATAGAGTTCCTCCGACGGCTTCTCCTGCCAGAAAAGGCTCTGCGTCCTGTTGCAGCGCCCCGACTTGTACTCCTGCTCCCACGATCGCGTATTGGCGGCTTTCCAGAGGTAGTTAAGGTGCTGCCCATAGATTCGATGGGGCATGTAGTTTCGGATGTACTTGTATCTCTCGTCTCTGACTGCTCGCATCATGTCGTATCGCTCGTCCATGCGATTGCGGAAAAGGTAAACATACTTGCGCGGTTGCGCGCTCCCTTCTCCCAAAAACGCCTCACCTTGCATGTAATCGGGAACATCAACTCCCACAAGGCGAAGCAGACTGGGAGCAAGATCAACAAAGCTGACAAGTCGGTCGGTTCGCGTTGCAGGTTTCGACGGAGCCAGGTGCTGATACTTCTTTGGGAAGCGGATGATCATCGGAACGTGTGTGCCCGTGTCATAGAGCATTCTCTTGCTTCTGCACAGCACACCGCCGTTATCCGCAAAGTAGAAGACGATCGTGTCTTGTGCCAGACCCTCTCGTTCCAACTTCTCCAGAATCTCTCCGACCTGGCTGTCCATCTTCTCCACCTGGTCGTAGTACTGCGCCCAGTCGGCTCTTATTTCCGGCGTGTCAGGATGATAGGGCGGCAGGATGACCTTCTGTGGATCGTGTCTGAGTTCGGAGTTTCTGTTGTGTATCTTGCTTTCGTGAGAGACGTTGAGATTCACCACATGGAAGAACGGTTGTCCCTTCTTGCGATGGGTATAGTCTCCTTCATCCCAATGGGACTTGTCATCGGTTTGAAAATTGTAGTCGGTCTTTCCTGGATTGGTGCAGTAGTAACCCGCTTGGCGAAGATAGTGAGGATAGGGCTTGACGAAGTCGGATATCGGGTACCTGCTGCGCATGTGATGCGTTCCCAAAGCACAGGCGTACATTCCAGTGAGAATCGTGAATCGGGCTGGAGCACAGACAGGAGCGTTGGCAAAGGCGTTCTCATACAGAATGCCTTCACTGGCCATCTTGTCCAGGTTCGGAGTGGTGGCAAAGGCATTTCCATAGCAGCCCAGAAAAGTGCTGCTGTTGTCCTCACTGGTGATCCAGAGGATATTGGGCATCTCACGCTTTCTGAATCTGAACATACTGGGTGCGACCAAGCCAACAACACCCAAGAGCGAATGCGAGAGAAAATCTCTTCTCTTGATCGCGTCACACTTCATGAAGTCACCCCGCCAAACGATCTCTTCCGCTCTCCGAGGCCTGCTCTCTTGCCGCTCAGAGCATTACTCCTGGAAGGGCGTCTGTGTGCTCGCCCTGTCGGATGACCGTCTTTCCGTTGACCACGACATAGTCCACACCCGCGGGGTAATGGTGAGGATTACCGTAGCAGGCACGATCCTCCAGCGATTCGAGATCAAGCACGACGATATCCGCCCAGTAGTCTTCCCGGATCATCCCACGCTGTTTGAGCCGATACTGGCGGGCAGGCAACGCACACATGCGCCGAACCGCTTCATGCATCGGAACAAGTTTTCTGTCCCGAACGTATTCGCTGATGAAACGAGGAAATGTGCCATAGGAACGAGGATGAGGACAACTCTTTGAAAGCGGTCCGTACGGTGCGCGAGTTGAGGCGTCGGTGCAAATTGAACACAAGCGATGAGTGAGAACTTTGTCTGTGTCTTCCTGATTCATGGAAAAGGTGCAAATGCCCACGTAGCCGTTGCCTCGAACGACCAGATCAAGCGCCGTGTCAACCGGTTCCTGCCCTCTTTCGTTGGCTACTTCCTGAACACTCTTGCCAAGCACTTCTCTTCCTTCGGTGCTTCCCAAATCGGTGATGCGCACTCCGTCCCATCCCAGTGCCCGGTTGACCGTTTCATCCATGTGCTTGCGGATTTCAGGTCTCAGTTTGGGGTCGCTGATTCGTTCCAACATCTTCTCTCGACCGCCTTCCAACATTGCGGGCGAGAAGTAGATGGACATGGAGGTGGAACCAGCAAGGTAAGGGTAGCGATCAAACGCGATGTCAATGCCCTCTTTCTCGGCGGCTTCGATCATCTCCAGGGCGTGATCCATCTTCCCCCAGTTGGGTTTTCCCGAACTCTTCAGGTGGGCGATCTCCAGAGTAATCCCGGCTTCACGAGCAACCATGATGCTTTCTTCGATAGACTCGAACAGGCGATTGCCTTCACTGCGCATGTGGGTAGTGTAGATGCCTCCCTTCTGCGCGGCGGCTCGGGCGAGAGGCACCAGCTCCCACGGCTCGGCATAGTGTCCGGGCGAATACTGCAGCCCTGATGAGAACCCCAATGCTCCTTCGCTCATCTCTCGATCGACGAGAGCCACCATCTCTTTCATCTGACTTTCGTTGGGCTTGATCGCGTCGTAACCGCAGACGCAGGCTCGCACCGTGCCATGACCCACGAGAATGCCCGAGTTGATCGCGATGCCCCTATACTCAATTGCCTTTCGATAGCCCCCCATACTTGACCAGGTCAAATCCAGGTCCAACTCTTTCAGATCCTTGGCGTGTTCCTCTTTCGCCTTCTCCGTGACTGGAAACGGGGAGGCACCGCACTGGCCACTGATCTGAGCGGTGATTCCCTGGCGGACAAGACTCTCTGCTTGCGGGTTGGCAAGCAGCGACATGTCCGAATGACCATGAGGGTCAATGAATCCAGGTGTAACCACCTTCTCACTGGCATCAATGATCTCTTGGGCTTCCGCGTCAGCGAGATTGCCAATGACCTTGATCTTCCCGTCCGTAATTCCAATGTCTGTTGTGCGGATTGCTTCCTTGCGACCGCTTCCGTCGTAAATGGTTCCTTTTCTGATCAGCAGGTCAAACATTTTACTCCTTCTCTTCTCCCAGACTTTGTGGCTGGATCAACTGTTTCTTACTGTCGGGGGATTATGCCACAGATTGCCCATGGCACGTCAAGCAGAGCAATCTCTGCACCAAAGCGAATGCACTGGTTGGCAGACCGCCAAACCTTACACAGAAGACAAGCCTCAAAACACCTGATGCAGTTCGGGTGATCTGTCCTTCACCAAGGAGTCATCGCAATTCCGTATCGTATCACCTATGCTCAGCACTAATATACAAACCAGCCGTTTGGTATTTCGCTGACTCTTTCCCAACGCTGCACTCTGCCACTCTTGCACGCGATCCAGCTGCGAGCGCAGCCGCAGCTTTACGCCGTCCTTGCTCGCCGTCTCCAGCTTCGCCGCGGGCCTTCTGGTGCTCGACTACACGGATTCGACGCTGCTCTACGCCGTCTTCATGGGCTTTTTTACCCTCCCGCAGATTTTGACGCCCCTCCTCGCGGGTCCGTTCCTCGACCGCTTCTCCCGCAAGAAGGTCATCTACACGCTCGATTTCTGCTCCTCGGGGCTTTACGCCCTCGTGGCGGCGGCGCTCTTCCTCAATTTTTTCAACTACCCCGCCTACCTGGCCTTCTCCTTTACGGTCGGCACCATCCA
>JAKQFZ010000608.1 GCA_029558215.1 Candidatus Omnitrophota bacterium | reverse complement strand
AACACGCGTCTTACAGGGACACAGCGTGAGGCCGAAGAACTCCAGGCCGAATCACGCATGGAGCGGATAGCGGCTGAAAAGTATCACGCATCCTGGAAAAACACCCATGACTCCCGGTTACAACAGGTGGAGAAAGACCTTGATATTCTCCAGGCGATAGAGCGAACCCGGCGGCTCGAAGAACAGATGTCGATCGTTCAGGAACAGATCGAGCGTATCCAGGTCACCGAAAAAGATCTCTGGAAACAAAAAGAGGCTCTCTCCACAACTCCACTACTCACAAAGAAGGATCTGGAGAAGTATCAGGAGCGACAACTCGAATTGGCCACCCTCCACGGCCAGACAGAACAGGCTGCCATCCGCATCGGGTTCGATCTGCAGATCGAGGGCCTACCGATAATGACAGACCCGGACGCAGAATATCTCGCAGAGGAGAACGAGTATCTTGTTCTCGGCCCGACCACGTTCACGGTCGGTGATCTTGGAACAATTCACCTGCGAGGCGGCGGATCTTCGCTTGAAGAACTGCAGAACAAATTACTAACTCTATCTGCTGACCGTGACTCACTCTTCGAACGCTGTGGGGTGGCAGATGAGCAGGAACTTTATAGCCTCCAGCAGCTCCGCCAAGAGCTTGAGCAGAAGATCAAGCAACTCGAAAAGAATCATAAAGAACTCACCTCCGAAAAAGGGCTTGAGCAATACAGAAAAGACGTTACCCTGATGCAACAGAAGATTACAAGGGAGAAAAGCAAGATCGGTGCTACTCCTCCCGAATGGCAGCAACTCCCAGATGATGCCATTCAAGATATGTCTGCAGACCTCACCGCGGAGAAAAAAGATCTTAATCGAAAGATTAACCGTGAACAGCAGGCGGAGAGGGAGGCTCGCGAAGCTCACACGGAAGCACTCGATAAAGCGCAGAAAGCATCCACTCACTTGGTCGAACTCGAAACACAGGTTAAAGTACTCAAACTGCAAAATGCCGATATATTGAAGTCATACGGCACCTACGAGCGCCTGGAGGAGACGCTTGCGAACGAGACTGCAATACTTGAGCAGGCACGTGAGGATCTTGTGGCCATCCTTGCTGAGTACAAGA
>JAKQFZ010000607.1 GCA_029558215.1 Candidatus Omnitrophota bacterium | reverse complement strand
TCTTGTACTCCACCAGTCTCTTGGCCTTGTCCAGAACCATCTCGGCAACCTGAACGTGACGCTCGGGTGGCTCATCGAAGGTGGAACTGACCACTTCACCCTTGACGCTTCGCTCCATGTCGGTGACTTCCTCAGGCCGCTCGTCTATCAGCAGTACGATAAGGATGACATTGGGATGGTTGGCCGTAATGCTGTTGGCGATCTCCTGAAGGATGACCGTCTTACCCGATCGGGGCGGGGCGACGATCAGACCGCGCTGTCCCTTTCCAATCGGGGTGATCAGATCAATGATTCGCGAGGTGATGCTCTCCGGTCGGGTCTCCAGTTTGAAGCGCTCGTTGGGATACAGTGGGGTCAGGTTGTCGAACAGAACGACATCCCTGGCATGCTCGGGATTCTCATAGTTGATTGCCTGAACCTTCAGCAGCGCGAAATACCGCTCCCCTTCCTTTGGAGGACGGATCTGTCCGGTGACAATGTCTCCCTTGCGAAGCCCAAAACGCCGAATCTGAGATGGCGAAACGTAGATGTCATCGGGACCAGGAAGGTAGTTGTAGGTGGGCGAACGAAGGAATCCAAAACCGTCCGGAAGCGTCTCCAACACTCCTTCTCCAAACATGAAACCATCGGTCTCGGACTGCGTCTTCAGGATGTTGAATATCAACTCCTGCTTCCTCATGCCGCTGTAATCCTCGACCTTGAGCTTCTTTGCCAGCTTCGTCAGCTCGGCAACCGTCTTTTGTTTTAACTCTGCAATCTCCACTTTTCTCATGCCTCACTTTCTGATGGTCTTTCTGTCCATCGGTTCCATAATTCCCGTGCCTTCTTCTCCAAATCCGCTTTATCCAAATTGTTCTGAATCGTCAGACTGGACCTCCTTCTTCTTTCCTCAGCCGAGAGTTGGGCTTGCAGCCTGCCGCGCAAGCGGTCGGCGCTTTGTGCCATTCGCTTGCCGGCGCGCAACAAACCGATATCTCCCGCCACTTCCACATTCACTATCACATCGAAGAGATCATCAAGATCCCATTCGAGAAGCAACGCCGCATCCACTACCAGAACGCCTTTTTTGACCTCACGGGCTTCCGCGATCCTGCGTCGAATCTCTGCCACCAGGGCAGGATGGATGATCCCGTTCAGCATTTTGACCGTCTCGGGCGAAGCAAATGCCCGATCTGCCAATCGAGCCCGATCAACCGCACCCGTTTCAGTCAGGATGTTCTCTCCAAAGGTCTCCAGCAATGCTCGATACTGACTGGTTCCCGGCTCAAGGAACCGATGTGCCAGACTATCCGCGTCAATGACCGTCGCTCCCTGTTGCACCAGAAATGACGCCAGCGTTGACTTTCCGGCTCCAAGCCCACCTGTCAGACCCACTACGAACACAATCTGTCCTCTCGCTGGCCCCGGTGTTGGCCGAAACGAACACAAGGCTCTTCAATACGCACAACACCTGTAAACTTCGGGTTCCTCATATCCATCAGATTTCCGCCCAGTTGGCTCCAATCTTCAGATCCACCTTGACTGGCACAGACAGCGCCATCGCCTTCTCCATTCCATCCACCACCAGAGCACCCAAACGTTCGCGCTCCTCTTCGGGACAGTCGAAAATCAGCTCGTCGTGAATCGTCAAGATCATGGTGGCCTTGAGACCCGCGTCGTGGATTCGCCGAGGAATGTCAACCATCGCCAGTTTCAGGAGATCGGCAGCCGAACCCTGAATCGGCGCATTGATTGCGGCACGGGAAGCATTGTCGCGAATCTGCCGAGACTCATCGGTGAGACCGGGAGTCTTGATCCGGCGACCCAGGAGCGTTGAGACATATCCCACTCGCCGGGCTCGCTCCAGGGTCTGATCTACATAATCCCGAACCCGGGGATAACGCGAAAAGTACCGATCCATATAGTCTGCCGCTTCCTGAACAGTAATCCCCAGGCGCTCAGAAAGCCCATAAGGACTCATTCCGTAGTTCAAACCGAAATTGATCTCCTTGGCACGGCGGCGCAAGTCCGGAGTCACTTCGGACGCTGGGACTTCGAAGACTTCCGAAGCGGTGTGGGTGTGAATGTCCGCCCCGCTCTCAAATCCGGCACACAGCCCGGGGTCTTGCGATACATGAGCGAGGATGCGTAACTCGATCTGGGAATAATCCGCTCCAAGAAGAACGCAGCCCTCGGACGGGATGAAAGCCTGCCGAATCCTCTTTCCCAGTTCCGTTCGAATGGGAATGTTCTGAAGATTGGGCTCACTGGAAGAAAGCCGACCGGTGGTGGTCACCGTCTGGTTATAGGAAGTGTGCAGACGTCCAGTCACAGGACTGACCAGATTGGGAAGTGTGTCCAGATAGGTGGATTTCAGCTTCTGAATCTGGCGGTATTCGAGAATCTTCTGCGCGATGGGGAATCCCTGTTCCGCCAGTTTCACCAGCACGTCAGCCCGCGTTGAGGTCTTGCTGACTTTCGGCAGTTTCATGGCTCCAAAGAGCACGTCCGCCATCTGTTTGGGAGAGTTCAGGTTGAACTCGGTTCCTGCTTCCCGGTAGATATTCCGCGCCGTTGCGCTCATCATCCTTTCCAGTTCCGCCGATTGCAGGATGAGCACGTCCACATCAACTCGAACTCCAACACCCTCCATCTCAGCCAGTACAGAGACCAACGGCATCTCCACATCCCAAAACAACGATTCCATCTGTTCGGCTTTGATCTTTGGCTCGTAATGCTCCCAAAGAAGCCAGGCAGCCTCGGCGTCTTCACAGGCATAATCCGAAACGTGCCGAATATCTATCAAGTCCATCGTAACGGCGTTCTTGCCTTTGCCGATCAGAGCCTCGATAGGGGTCAAACTCCAGCCAAAGTGCTGGAAAGCAAGATGATCCAGGCTTTTCCTCGCTTCGCCACCCTCGATCAGATAGGCCGCGACAAGAGTGTCAATAAGCAGCCCACGGACTTCCACACCAACCTTCTTGAGAACCTGGAGATCGAACTTAAGATTGTGTCCGATTTTTGAGAGGTCTGTGTCTTCCAGAAGGGGTTTGAGGGCACCGAGAACAGTTTGGAGTGGCAGCTGGCTTCCATGCAGATGTCCGACGGGAACATACCATGCCTTCCCTCGGGAACATGAGAAGGACAGACCAACAAGTTCTGCTGACAGAGTGTCCAGACCGGTTGTCTCCGTGTCGAAAGCGAAACCGTTGGACTGACTCAGTGAAGCGCAGAGTTCCACGAGTTTGTCCGGAGTGTCCACGCAGACATACTCTCTGGTCGTCTGTATCTGGATCTGTTCCTGGGGAAGTTCCTTGAGCCATGAGGTGAACTCCAGTTCGGCAAACACGTTTCGAAGCCCATTGATATCCGCTGGCTTAATCTTGAGATCATCCAAGGTCGCATCAAGAGGAACGTCGCAACGGATTGTGGCCAGTTCTCGGGACAAGAGCGCCTGATCCCGATACTGCTGCAAGTTCTCTCGCACTTTTCGGCTTTCGATGCTGGCAGCCTGCTGCAGCACACTGTCGAGCGTCTGAAACCTTTGCAATAGTGACGCCGCAGTCTTCTCGCCAATACCGGGCACTCCGGGAATGTTGTCTGAAGTGTCACCCATCAGTCCAAGAAGGTCAACGACCTGCCCGGGAGCAACACCATAGCGTTCTTGAACAGCTTTCTCGTCGTACGTCTTTGAGTTTTGCCCGTGCATGTGCACAATCACGATCTCGGGACAAACCAACTGCATCAGATCCTTATCATTGGTGACGATAGCCGTGTGGATTCCCTCAGCCTTGGCTCTTGATGCCAGGGTTCCGATAATGTCATCTGCTTCGAACCCTGCTTTTTCAAGAAGTGCCAATCCGTAGAGGCTGGATATCTGCTTGATGTAGGGAATCTGTTTTACCAGATCTTCCGGTGTCTCTTTTCTCTGCGCTTTGTAGGCATCAAAGGTCTCATGCCGGAAAGTCGGATCAGGCAGATCAAAAACCAAAGCCAGAGAGTCAGGATGATAGGTGTTCAACAGGGAACGAACCATGTTACAGAAGCCAAAAATGGCATTGGTGGGAAAGCCATCTGAACGACTTAGCCCACGAACCGCATGAAAAGAACGGTACATGAACGATGATGCATCAACAAGATAGAGTCTGTCTGATTGGTTGGTCATGCCTGTCTCGGGAAAAGTCGCTCTGTATCGAACCTTATCTCCGTGGAACCTTGCCTCTTTTGCAGTGGGTTATCTGTACCTCAGTGCTCACTATCTCGTACTGTGGAAAGCGTGCTCTCGCTGGCTGGAGTATATCCAGATGGAGTGTCGGGAGACGAGTAAATCGTTACTTCCCTTCTGTCAGATCATTTGGTGCAACGGTTCCTTCTCCTGGTGATTCCCCTTCTCACTCATCGGGGATGCAGAGTTCAATGATGAATCCTGTGTCAAGATTTGCCGACAGTAAAGCCCCTGGAGATTGTGAGGTTGTTACTTGTGTGCAAATTCAGCTGCCCGTAGGCAGTTTCTTGAACAAACACTCGGGGACAACTACAATACAAAACTAGAGCACTTCGGACTTGAAGTCAAGCCCAAACCTCACCCGCGCAAAATCAAGACCAGATCGTCCTGGGATCAGTCCATCTTCAGAATACGTGCCGTCACAAAGATCAGCAGCGTTCGTTTGTCTTTTTCCGTTTTCGTGTCCTTGAAGAGGACTCCGATTTTCGGAATGCTGCTGAGGAATGGCACCCGTGATTCGGTACTGCTCTCTTCTTCCCGAATCAGACCACCGATGACGATTGTCTCTCCGTCTCGGATGCGCACTCGGGTGCTCGCCGTTCGGGTGTCAATGATGGGCTGGCCTAACTCCGGCACCGCTCCTGGCACTCCGGTCACGACAGGCAAACGCCCTGAAAGAACACTCACCACAGGATTGACGTTCATGATGATCGATCCATCACCACTGACAACGGGATTGACTTCCATCGTGATACCAACATCTTCGGTCGAATAGTTGAATATGACGGTATCGTCGGCGGCTGTGTCCGTGGCATGGGTATCCACCTCGGCACTGTCAATAAAGGGAACCGAGGTCGTAATGTCAATGGACGGATTCGTGTCCCCTGGAGAACTCAGAGTGACCAGTTTGGGAGCAGAAAGGACGTTCACTGACTCAGCACGGCTGAGCAATGTGAGCATCGTCTCCAATTCGGTCTCTCCAAGAATCTGAAACGCCAGGTTCATCCCATCGGGAACGAACTGGTTGATCATGCCAATATCCAGCTGACTTCGCTCGGAACCATCATGCCGACCAGGATGCAGTCCCTCTTCGCCAAGATTCGTCAATGTCCAGTCTATGCCCATCTGGCGAAGGTCTTTCAGGCCGACCTCAATCAGTCGGGTCTCGATTTCCACCTGCTCGGGAGCCACATCAAGAATCTCCACCAGGTTGGTGAACATATCCAGGGCCGGCCCCGTCGCTCGAATGATGATCATGTGTGATTCCGGAACGGGAATGATTCGGGAGGGAATCCTCTGCTGGTTGTCGAAACGATCGTCGTAATCGTAGTCCGTCTCTCCCTGAATTCTTCTTCCGGAGAATGTATTCAGCCGGCGTGTCAGTGCATCCACATCCGCGTGCTTGATTGGGAAGATTTTCATGTCCTGCGACTCGCCACGAACACTCGCAAGAAAGCGCTCTACTTTCTTCACGTTATCGGGCGTGTCAACAATATCGATCGTCCCCTGATCATAGTTCGGATACATCCGGCGACCTTTGGCAATGGACTCCTCACGACCCTCTGTTGTGTACAGCATTGTCTTGAGAAGTTCCTCAACACTCTTGACTTCATTGCTGCGACGAATTCGGCCATCTTCCGTCAAGTCATCCTCGGTAGAAACCTTGAACCGTCGCGCCACCAGTTCTTCTCTTTGAAGACGTTCCAGGATGGCTTGATCCTTGAGAATCTCCTCCACCTTCTGAATGTTGTCCTCGGTGTCCTTGACGATCAGAACGTTCGTATCCTTCTCCAGAAGCAACTGACGTCCTTCCTCACCCTGAGGGATGGCTTGAGGCTTTTGACCCTCGTACAACATGAGTTCGATGATATCGTACAGTCGCTTGGCGATGTCCGGATTCAGAGCGAAAAGCCGTGTAACCAAAGGACTTGCCGTCTGAACAAGTTCTGGAATGTTGCGCAGAAACTCCTCGACCTTCTGTATGTTCTCCTGGGTGTCGGTCACAATCAGCTGCATGGTTCTGGGATTGAGCCGAAGCGACTTGCCTGGAACATTCGGTTTTCGCATATCACCGTAGAGGATCTGCTGCAGACTGAGCGCCGGATCCGTGACGTTGTTCGGATCGTAGAGCACTTGTTCCAGTTTCTTGTAGGCGTCAGGCTGAAGTTGGAAGATCCTCGTGGTCAGATTGGGACGCACGATGATATCCACCCCATCACGCTCATAGACATAGCCATTGGGCTTCAGGATCAGAGCAAGCGCCTCTCCCACTGTCTTCTCTTTGATGTTGAAGGTCACGACGCCATCCACACCTTCACCCGCAACGATGTTGAGCCCAGTCAGAGTTGCCAACAGGTTCAACACCTCGCCGATTGGTGAATCCACAAAGCTCAGTGAGGGGATCAGCTGAGACAATTGCTTGTCATATTCTGCGTCCTTTTCCTTTTGCTTCTGTGTCGTCTTCTGTTTCTCGACAGCCTGAGCGTATTCTTCTTTTGTAATCTTGAGAAAGTTCTCAGCGTCAGTATTGTTCGGATCTAGATCAAAAGCTTCCTGGAAATACTCAACGGCCTTGATGACGTTACCCTGTGCATACTCGTCTCTGCCTTTTTGTGTGAGTTCTGCAGCCTGTGCCTTCGCCGTGTCTTCGGTGACCGTCTTGGCACGTTCCATCTTTGCAGCCTCAGTGGCCTGCTTGGCTTGGATTTCAGACTCACACTGTGCAACCAGACCGGCCACTTCGGAATTCTGGGGATCCAACTGCAGCGCCGCGGCAAACTCTTTCTTTGCCTCCTCGAAGAGTTTGCCTTCGAGGTAGGATTTGCCCAGACTCAGATGCTGTTGGATTCGCTCATCACGCCCTACATCAGGAGCGGGAACGGATTCGGTCGTCGAAGCGGGTTCGATCGGTTGCGCCTCTGGTTGCGGAACAGGGGGTTCACTGACCGTCTCTTGAACTCTCTCTTGGGTGGTGGCCACGGGAGGTTCAACCGCCGGGGGCAGTGATGGTTCAGGAACAACGATCTCGGACTGGACGATTGTGAAAGGCTCAATGAAAGGTTGAACGGGGAGCGGCCGTTCCTCTTTCTGTTCGGGTACAGTCTGCACCGATTCGACTACGGTCGCGGTTTCAGGTTCGGTGGCTGCGATCAGGAGACCGCCTGTGGACTCTGGTTCGCTCACCACAAGCGTTGGAGTACTCTCGAGCTGCTGCTCTTCCAAAGCCACTTGCGCCTTGTTCAGATACCTGCCAGCACCCCGATGATCCGCCTGAATCTCAAGAACACCCTCAAAATGGGCTATTGCCGCCTCGTAGTCACGCGCCTTGAAGGCAGCCAAACCGTCAGAATAGTTCTGCTCGATGGCAGCCCGTCGTGCAACCTCCTCTTCACGCTGTCGGGCTTTTTCCAGTTCGGTTTCGCGAGAGGCCAGAAGACGACGTTCGTTTTCCTCACCCGCTCTGGCGAGTTCAAGATATCGGTTTGCTTTCGGATAGTTGGCATCCGTTTCCAGAAGAGCCGTGAACCGTTCGCGGGCAGCGCCAAAATCCTTCTGCTGATACAAAGACAAAGCTTCATTGAACTGCTGTGCCAATTCGGCTTGCCTTGCCATTTCCTGCTCTTGGGCCTTTAAGGTTTCCTGCTGCTCTTGCTCCAGACGCGCTTGTTCCTGTTGACGCTGCAACTGCGCATCCTTTTCCTGCCTGGCACGAGCCAGCAACGTTGTGGCATCGGCGTTCTCAGGATCCATTTCCTGCGCCTTCTCCAAGTCCGTGATGGCCTGTTCGATCTGCCCTTGGCGCATATTTGCCCTGCCGGAGGAGATAAGGGAATCCAGTGCCTGCCGTCTCTCCTGCTGAGCCTGTTCCTGCTGACGTGCCTGAGCCAGCGCTTCCTGCCTTTCTTTTTCGCGCTCAGATTTCTGTTCGGCTTCCTCGGTTTTCTGTTTGGCCTGTTCAGCTTTCAGAACATAACTGTAGAGTTTGTAGTTGTCCGGATCGAGGACTCGGGCTTGTTGATAGGCTTCAATCGCCTTCTCGAATTCCTTGGTCTCCATAAAGCCTTCACCCGTGGCAACAAGGCTTCGAATCTCTTCTTCTTTCTTGGTCTTCTCTTCCGTTTCCCGCGCTTTTGCCAGGCTTTCCTGTTGTTTCTGCTGAAGAGTTGTAGCCTGCTTCTGATAGGAGACTGCTTTGGAATGTCGGGGATTTCTTTCCAGCACTGCTGCAAAAGTCTTCAGAGCGGCGTCGTAATCGCCAGCACTTAACTGCTCCTGCCCCTGCTGCATCATGGAAGCGATCTCGGACTCCTGCTTTTGAGCGTCTTCCAGCGCTCGTTGCTGGGCTTCCATCTCAGCCTGTTTCTGGGCAGCCACGGTCTTGCGAACTTCCTCATCAGCGATGGCCTTTTCTGTTTTGGCCAGATACTGCTGCGCTTGCCTGGAGTCAGAGACAAGGGCAAGCGATTCGGTGAATTTGTCCTTGGCTTCGCCGTATTGGCGCTGTTTGTAAAGGGTGACTCCCTCGCGGTAGAGTGCTTGTGCCTGAGACGGGGTTGTGTCCTGTGCCACTTCCACAGTCGGTTCGCTTTCCTGAACCAAAACAACCGGCTTCTGACGAGTGGCCGAGAGACCTTTTTGCGCCAGCTTCTGGTACTTGAGAGCGCCCGAATGCGCACCGTCCACAGACAATACGCTGTTGAAGTGCTGAAGCGCACCTGCGAAGTCCTTATTCTGGTAGCATTGCAAACCCTGTTCAAAGGTCTTCTCAGGATCTACAGGGGTCGCGGCCGATTCCTGGGCAGTGTCCTGTCCCTGAGGGATCTGTGCGGCAGAATGCTGCTGCGTCTGAGAGATGGCAGCTGCGGCATCTGATGTACCGGACTGCCCTTCCCCAAATGCGCCGGTTACCATCACCGACAGAGTGGCAATAATGCAGAACGCCAGCAGCCCAGCAATGCTTCCATGAACACGATGGAGCCTGAAGCTCTTTGGACTCATCTACTCGATCCTCCGACAATCTAGAATTCTGATTCTATTCGCCTTTCAAGGTCAACTTTGTCTTGCGGTGATCTGGTTTTCTCACCCAGACAAAGGCCTTGTTTTCTCGATCTACTTCCACCACAGTCAACCCACTCGCAGAATCTCGATCTCCTTCCGCAATGTCAACCGTAGTGATCGACCCCTTCTTCTTCAGCCGAACCTGGTATTCCGTTTTCCCCATGGAGGGTCTCTCGGTAATCATGACCAACTCCCAGTCGTCCACGGGCGGTGGAAACTGCGTCTGGCGCAGTTGCCGTTCCAGCTGTACGGCTTCACTCTTGAGCGCATCCAAGCCCGATGCCGTCAAACCTCGGATGAAGGCACAATGCTCCACCCCATCGTTGCGGGATTTCTGATAGCGCTCGAAATCCTCTTGTTTGATGGCTTCTTCAAGTTCCTGAAGCGCCTGTTTGGCACGCTCAATTCTCTGTTTGGCTTCCGAGGCAACCTGCTCGCCGGACAACGAGGCAATGACTTCATTGAGTGAACGCAACTCGGCCTGGATATTCTGGTATTCAGGATTGAGCTTTGCCACTGCTTCCCACTTGGCCAACGCCTGATTGAGTGTTTCAAGATTCTTCTGCGCCTTGCCCTGGTCGCTGAGACTTCGGCCTTCCGTAAACAGCACGGGCACCCGACGCGTGATATCCGTCAGAGTCGTCTGGTACGTGGTCTCCAGCTGAGTCACCATGTCCGACGCCACGATCTGATGGCTTGGATCCACCTCTTTGATCCGATCCAGAGCTTTGGTCAACAAGTCCCGTGCATCTGCGA
>JAKQFZ010000601.1 GCA_029558215.1 Candidatus Omnitrophota bacterium | reverse complement strand
TCCTTGGACACATCGAAAATGAATCTGCCGTTCTGGAAGCAGTGCTGACGGTAGATGCCTTTATGGGTGAGGTGGTTCAGTGTGCGCGAAGTCAGGGTTTCTGGACTGTCGTTACGGCCGACCATGGCACTGTCGAAAGTTGGCTCTACCCGGAAGGTGCAATCAACACAGGACATACATCCAGCCCTGTGCCCTGCATCATCATTCCTCCTGCGGACAACGAAACGCTGTACGCAGTGAGAGATGGCGGCGGGCTTGCGGATGTCGCTCCAACGGTGCTGGATCTCCTGGGAATCGAGAGACCACGAGCCATGACTGGCACGAGCTTGCTTCAGTGGCAAGGACTTGCTTCCAAGAAAAAGGACAGCCCCCGGGTGCTGCTTCTGATCCTGGATGGCTGGGGTTACAGCGAAGAAACCCGTGGCAACCTCATTGCTGCAGCCAATACACCCAACTTCGATGCACTCTGGAGCCGCTTCCCGAGAACAATCATTCAGGCAGCTGGTGAGGCCGTCGGGATGCCTGCCCGAGCAGTTGGAAACTCCGAATCGGGTCATCTTCACCTTGGAGCCGGTCGAATCATCTACTCCGATCGAGTGCGAATTGACCGAGCCTTAAAGAACAGAGAGTTTTTTGACAATGAGGCTTTTCTCTGGGCAATGCAGCGAGCCAAAGAAGGCGGAAAGCCTCTTCATCTTCTGGGCATCGTCTCTTTCTACAGTTCACACGGATCGCTGGATCACCTTTTTGCGCTGATGGAAATGGCAAAGGAAAACGGAGTTCCCCAAGTTTTCATCCACAGTCTGCTCGGACGCAGAGGCGAGCGGCCTGAGAGCGGTGCCCGATACATTGCCAAAGTGGAGGACAAGTGTGAGCAACTGGGGCTAGGACAGGTGGTGTCCGTGATGGGACGCTTCTGGGCACTGGATCGTGAGCACTACTGGGATCGAGTCGAGAAGGCCTATCGCTGTCTTGCCTTCGGAGATGCCCATCCCGTTACTGCGGGTTAATGCTTCCAGGAACTGAGACTGACAGGTCGGCAACCAGTAAGGAGAATCAATTGAAGAACCATCTGGACAGAAGGACATTTCTGGCTCTATCCACCGCATTCGGAGCAGGCTTCTTCTCAGGCTGTGTGAGGCTGGCAAATCAGAAGCGAGTCGCACCCAATGCGAAGCTCAACCATGCCTGCATTGGAGTGGGCGGAATGGGTTGGGTGGATCTGGAGAGTCTGCGCTCCCATCCAAATCTTCAGATCGTTGCAATATGTGATGTGGACAGCAACTATCTCGAAAGAGCGGCAAAGGAACTGCCCGGGGTTCGGCAGTATCGGGAC
>JAKQFZ010001212.1 GCA_029558215.1 Candidatus Omnitrophota bacterium | reverse complement strand
CCTTTTGGTCTCGATCTGGCGGTTGGTGCAACGCACGGTGCAGGGACAGTGGTCCTGCACGAAGGCATCAAGACGCTTCAGGTGCCGTTGTGGAGAAGCTATCTTGCCGGCTGCATTCTGCTTGGGATCGCCCCCTGCACGGCGATGGTGTTGGTTTGGGGATTTCTGGCACGTGGCAATGACGGGCTGACGCTCGTTATGGTTGCCATCAATTCTCTCACAATGTTGGTTCTCTATGGAGTGCTCGGCGGTTTCCTCTTGGGTGTCGGACGACTCCCGGTACCGTGGCAGGCGTTGCTTCTGTCCATTGCGATCTATGTGGCGCTGCCTTTGGTCGCCGGATATTTTTCGCGCAAGTGGATCATCACTCACAAAGGTGAGGAATGGTTCAAGGAGAGATTCCTTCATGTGCTGACGCCGATTACGATTATTGCACTGCTGACGACGCTCGTGCTGCTTTTCAGTTTCAAAGGAGAAGTCATTCTGTCGAACCCGCTGACAATAGTCTGGATCGCCATTCCGCTTTTCATTCAGACGATGTTGATCTTCTGGCTCGGCTATGGCTTGGCTCGTGTGTTGAGACTTTCCTATCAGGACGCTGCGCCGGCTGCCATGATCGGCGCATCGAATCATTTCGAAGTGGCCATTGCAACTGCGACCATGCTGTTCGGACTCTCTTCGGGCGCCGCCTTGGCGACTGTGGTTGGTGTCCTGATTGAAGTGCCGGTCATGCTGTGGTTGGTCAACATCTGCCTGAAGACGCAGGGATGGTTTCGGCGCGAGAGCGCTTGAATAACGTTCCGGAATCAAGAAGACTCTTTCTAACTTGATTGACGGGATTTCCTCACAGGAACAACAACGATCTCCTTTCTGTTCGCTGTCTCGCGCAGGACGGCATCCTCAGGGTTCAGAGGAAAGTCGAGTTTACGCTCATTGTAAACGTTGATGATTCTGCTCCAGTCTTTAGAGGTTCCCATGACAAAAGGTGGCAGTTGGCCAAGATCCAACAAGTCATCCGGATGGTTCTGCAGAATGACAACCTTATGATCTCCGTAGACATGATATTCGGTGTCCCGAGCGCCAAAGAGAACACCGACAACAGCTGGATCCCCCAAGACGGCATCGAGTCTCTTTGAAAATGCTACGGTGCTCTCTTCCGGATTGCGAATCGGATTGAGAATCGCGAAGCGGCAAACGAAAAGCACACAGATGACTCCAACGGCAAAGCGAAAAGCCGAAGTCCATGCATCCTGGTTGCGAAAGAGATACCGAGCTAGAACAAAGAGAATGCCTGTCAACACAACCGCGAACGGTATGGAATACCATGGAACATGCAGTTGAGTGAACCGCTGAAGGATGATGACTGCAATGAGCAGAGCGACGCCCAAGATCGGAAACAAGATGCACAAGGCTCGGTTCAGCTTCGGAGCGAATCTTCTCTCTTCAATGAGTCTGTTAAGAAGCCATGCAGTCACGATAGCCATTGCCGGAAGCAACGGAAGCATGTACGGGGGTCTCTTGCCTCGCGCGATGATCAGTATCAGAAATGGGATGGCAAACCAGCCAGCGAAAGGAAGAAGCTGCTTGGGAAATCTCATCTGCCCTGAGCGAAGACGCAGAAAGAGCGGAATCCAGAGTAAGACCCATGGAGTGAATATCTTCTGATAGAGGCTGTTGAAATAGAACCAGACTGGCTCATCATGAGCACCGTGTAGCAGTCGGTTGAGCGTTTCGCCGCGAACCTGCGTTGCCACAAACTCCGAGCCGGCAGCCGATGCCTGAGCGTGCAACCAACCTGCGATCAACAAGCCCAAGCCGAGAAGACCCCACACAGTGCGGGCGTCACGAAAGACTTTCCATGTGTGTTCCGACCAGGCCTCTGTTGCGATGGAAGAGATAACGATCAGAATTGCCAAGGGACCCTTGGTGAAGAAGGCAGCAGCCAACGCTGCCCAGACTCCAAATGCACGAAGAAGACCCAGAGGCTCCCCTTTTGTGCGGCAAAGCCACAAGGTCAGCGAAAGAGTGATCCAAGCGGTGAACATGATGTCCATCTTCACCTCTGTGGCCTCGCTGATGAAGACTGTCGAAGTGAAGACCATCAGAGAAGCAAGGAACCCCACTTTCTCACCGCAGACCCTTCTTCCCAGAAAATAGGTCATGCCGAGCGTTGCCATGGCAAACAGGATCGGTGCCAGGCGGAGATGCCAAACGGAAATCCGCCCCCCAGCGAGTTTGAGCATGAGCGCATAGATCCAAAACGACAGAGGCGGCTTCTGATCATAAGGGCGATCGAAAACAGTGAGAACGAGCCAGTTGTTTCGGGTCAGCAGTTCACGAGACACCTGCGTATAGCGAGTTTCGTCTGCCCCCCACAAATCCCAGAGACCGTATGTCCAGCCCCAGACCGAAAGACAAAGAAGCAGCAACACAAGAAGGTGTTTCCCGGATGCACGACCTTCACTGCTCACCTGAGGACACCCCATCCTTAACATATTCAGCGCTTCGGCATGTGCATGAACTTCGACGTTTTCGCTCTTTCGTTGCACTAGATTAAGAGTAGGACGCTTTCTCCAGGATTTGCCTTCCCAGAGCAAGATAAGTATCTTAAGTTTATACGCTTTCAGCCTTTCTCGTGCAACGGTGGAGAGGATTTCTTCATGAAATCTTAAGAAAACTGTCAGGTCTTGGGAGTTCGGCCTCAGTTGCACTCAGTGAGGCCATTTCTTGCGTTGTAATCGCTTACGTGATATCTTCTCGGCCATTGTGCATTGAATACGGAACAGGAGCAGCAACATGCGCTATTTCGGCACACTCTTCTTGATATCTATTTTGACTTTGGCGTGCGCGGGCAACCAGCAGAGAGGAACGGAATCGGTGACCATGAGGACAGTCAGACAGTTTGGGGCAAAAGGTGACGGGATCACGGACGATACTGCTGCTTTCCAGCAGGCACTCGATGCGGCCTATCAGTCCGGTGGCGGCGTGGTGCACGTTCCCGCTGCCAGTTACCGAATCGAATCGCACCTGGTCATTCCGAACGGCGTGACGCTTCAGGGCGAGTGGACAACGCCTCACCATTCACAGATGCCTATCGAGGCATCGGGCAGCCTCTTGCTTGCGTTTGAAGGCAAAGACGATGAAATGGGACCGCCATTCATTTTCCTGAAGGAGA
>JAKQFZ010000546.1 GCA_029558215.1 Candidatus Omnitrophota bacterium | reverse complement strand
GCGGGTCCGGACCTTGTCGTCCTCGATCTTCGCCAGAGCCTTCTTGAGTTCGCCGTTCGTCTCGGCCTGAACGATGTTGCCGATGGCTCCGGCAATGGCTCCGAGAACTCCCAGTGCCGACAGACTCCACATCGCAATCTCATGACTGGCCATTCCGTCCCTCCATGCAGTTCTTGAACACGGACTCACTGTGAATCAACAGGCTCTCTTCAAGAGCCTGTTGAACGCCTTGTAAAGGCACTGGCAAATCTTCAGCACGAGCCTGATGAATCGCTACAATTCCCTTTGTCCGCTGAGCGAAGTCTTCCGGAATCTTGTTGATTATATCCCGGAAGGCCCGCTCAGCCCCGTCCAGAGGATGTGATTGGAAACGAAGGTCGAGGATCGTATCCATCAGTTTCCGCAGAGAGATTCCATATTGCCAAGGAATCTCACAGGCAAACAACGGGTTTTCCTTGGAAGCCTCTTCCCAGAGATTCAGATTCAAGACACGGCGGTCGCCGATGCTCTTGTAGTGATGCTTGCCATGATTGGTGAAGGCTGTACTCCAGAACGTCCCGATCAGATGTTCAACCTGTTTGGAAAGCGTCGAAATCTGGGATGTGGCTTTATGAATGTCCATGTTGAGACACAAGGCCCAGTAATTGCCGCTTTTTCTTTCTCCGGATGATTCCACGTTTGGGAAAGGAAGTGGATACAAAATGTCTTCCGGATGATTGAGACTCCGGTTGGACATGTAGACAGCGAACTTGCTGACGTTCATCCCCGACAACACACAGACGTAGTAGAGGTAGGGAAACGCCAGTTGAAATCGAATCCGGCCGTCCTTGTTGGTCTTGCCGGAATTTTCCGAACCGCTGTCCTTGACAGAAGCCCCTGTGAACAAGGTGTTTCTGACCATTGGGGGCTGTTCAATGAATAGGACGGATCGTTCGCCCCGAGTCATGGCGATGCGAGTTCCGGGCGGGAAGATCATGGGTTCTTGGGGGACGTGTTCCCGGAACCCTTGGAAGCATCGCCAGAGGGAGTCCTTGATTTCTGTG
>JAKQFZ010000538.1 GCA_029558215.1 Candidatus Omnitrophota bacterium | reverse complement strand
TGAACAGGGTGGAACGCCGATGCCTTCCGACCGAATTGTCCTTTGGTTTCCAAAAGGTCAGGATCCGGGAATTCAACAGGGTGAAGAGATTTCGATAGATATGAACTTGGAACCCGACTACAGCCCGATCAAACTTGCTGTTGGTGGAGGCCCTCGGATCGTCCGTGATGGAGAGCCGGTTGCAGGCGATGACAATTTCAGCACGGTTCGGCATCCCCGAACCGCGGTTGGCTTTTCTCAGGACGGCAAGGAGCTGATTCTTCTGGCGGTGGATGGACGCCGAGCCGGCTGGAGCATTGGGATGAGCCTTTGGGAACTGGGTCAGAAGATGCGTGAGCTGGGCTGCTGGCAGGCTATGAATCTCGACGGCGGCGGTTCCACAACGATGGTCTTGTGGCACGAAGTCAAGAACCGCCCATCCGATAACACCGGAGAGCGCTCTGTTGCCAACTGTCTTTTGGTACGAAGCACCGCCCCCCGAGGCAAGGTCGAGCACATCTCCCTGAAGAGGGCCAAAGTGCATCTGTTGCCAGCCAGTACCTTCAAGATGGATATCATCGGCACGGATCGGTTCCATCAACCAGTTTCGATAGATGACTCCACGGTTCGCTGGAGTACGCCACGCGGCTGGTTCTATTTCAACCGCCCCCTTGGAACGATCTCGAAGTCCGGTTTACTCCGCGCCGGTTCCCGTCCGGCAGAGGGGGTTGTCACAGCAAAGGTGAACGGTCTGGAAACGTCCGTCCGGGTTGTGGTGGAGCGTCCAAAGTGGCTTCAGATCGAACCGGAGCAGTTGGATCTCCCCTTGGGGCGTGACAAGCAGATCACGGTCACCGCGCTTGGCAGTGATGGAATCATTCTTTCTGGAACACCCGGCGATCTCCAGTTCACGATGAAGGGCGACTGTGGGGAAGTGGATCAGAACGGTCTGTTTCGACCGCTCAAGCAGGGACAGGGGACTGTCGTTGTTCGGTTGGGCGGCATGACCGCGGAGATTCCCGTCAATGTCAGTGAGACATACAAAGTTTTGTTGGAGGACTTTGAGGACTGCTCGGACTGGACGGTCACCAAGGCACGTGCCGACGAGACACAGTGTGGTTTGATCGAGACTCGTGAGCATCTCAAATTCGGGGACAAGACGGGAAAGTTGTTCTACAAACTGGAACGGGGTGGCATCAGCTGCGTCTATATGGAGACTGACAAAAGTTGGGAAGGAACCGCGGAAGCGGCGGAAATCTGGATATACGGGGATGGCAGCGGTCACATGCTTCGGGCGGAACTTTTCGACGATCAGAACAACGTGTTTCTTGTGGATTTGGTTTCGGCGGTGGACTGGTCTGGAGAGTGGAAACAGGTACACGTGTCGCTTCTGAATCCCGCTCCGCACTGGAGCAATCCAACGGCCAAGATGGGACGCCTCTGCCGATGGAAGAACATTTATCTGGCGGAGACCAAGGAAGACAAGAAGAACAGCGGTGCGATTTTCTTCGATGACCTGGAAGTCATCACGGTGCCGCCAGCGAAATAGCAGGGAACTGGCGCGTTCACATCGGTCGCACCTGCTGCCAATAATGTCCATGGCTTTTCTTGAAATCATTGTCGTCAACTGGAACGGGCTGAATCTGCTCAAACAATGCATCGAGTCTTTGCAGCGGCAGACGTGTGGGGATTTCACCATGACCGTTGTTGACAACGGCTCCAACGATGGTTCTGTCGCGTGGCTTCAGACTAACCATCCTTCGGTCAAACTCATCCCTTTGGATGACAACACGGGGTTTGCCAGAGCCAATAATCTTGCAGCGTTGCAGTCCAACGCGGACTATCTACTCCTGTTGAACAATGATATTGAGGTTGAGCCGAACTTCATTGACGCCATCTGTTGCGGACTGCAGAAGCATCCTGACGCAGACATGGCTTCTGTCTGCATGATCCAGCATCACAGGCGTGATCGCGTTGACAACCTGGGCATGGACTGGACTTGGGTGGGAGTCCCCCGACAATTGGGACACGGCTTTGCTGTCGAGAAGATTTCGCGCGAAGAGAAGTTCATTTTTGGACCGTCCGCAGGGGCGGGAGTCTATCGTCGCGATCTGTTTCTCAAACTTGGCGGTTTTGATGAAACCTTCTTTGCCTATTGCGAAGACAGCGATCTGAACTTGAGAGCACAGACGCTGGGAGCGAAGTGTGTCTTCCTGCCCGAGGCCGTTTGCCACCACCATGGTTCGGCAACCGGAGATCGTTTTTCCTCGTTGAAGTACTACCTCATCCAGCGCAATCAGAGCGTGTCTTTCTTTAAGAACCTTCGCTTGTGCCATCTGGGGCGGTATCTGCTCCCCTATCTCAGTTACTGCCTTTTCCGAGGTGTCCAGTCTCTCGTTCAAGGCAGGCTCTGTCTCTTTCTTCGAGCCAAGTCAGACGCCTTGCGCATGGTTCGCGGACTGCCCGCACGACACATGCCCAAAAACTGACGTTTCTACATGTATTGGAGTGTCCAGGTTCGGCAAACTCCATCTATTCCTTGACCCTGTACTTTCCATTCCTTGCGTTCTTGACAGAGGGACGCTTTGAGGGGAATAATCCGCACTTGTATCTGAATTGTGTTCAGGAAAGGAAAGTCCTCTTATGTCCCAGGCACAGATGACTTCGCAGGAGCGTGTACGCACCGCCATCGCTCGAAAGCAACCCGACCGCGTTCCGATTCAGGATTCCCCATGGGGAGCGACGGTCGCCGCTTGGCGCAAGCAGGGCTTACCCGAGAACATGAGTCCTGCTGACTTTTTCGGGTATGAGTTTGCCGGGGTTGGGGCGGATTTGAGTCCCCGATTTCCTGTTCAAACCCTCTCCGAAGATGACGAGTATATCACGCAGACCACTCCCATGGGGGGAGTGCGGCGTAACCATAAGGACTTCTCTACAACCCCTGAAGTCATTGACTGTCCGATCAAGAAGAAGGACGACTGGCTGCCGATTCGTGAACGACTCATGCCGGACAGAACCCGTGTCAACTGGGAGGCATCGCACAAGGCCTATGAAAAGGCACGCAAGGAAGGCAAGTATATCGCGTTCTTTGCAGCCAGTGGCTACGATCTGCTTCAGGCCTATGTACGCAGCGAGCACCTGCTTCTCTTCATGGCGGAAGATTCCGAATGGATCAAAGAGATGATAGACGTGACATCGGATCTGATTCTGGAAACCGTCAAGATGATGTATGACGAAGGGATTCATGTTGACGGGGTGTGGCTTTTCAACGACATGGGCTATCGGAACAACTCGCTGTTCTCACCCGAGATGTTCGAATCGATCATCGGGCCTTCCGATCAGAAGCGAAACACCTGGTTCCACGAACATGGAATGCAGACGATCCTGCATTCCTGCGGCTGTGTGAAGGGACTGATTCCAAGTTTTGTCAAGGTGGGTTTCGATTGTCTTCAGCCTCTCGAGGTCAAGGCCGGAATGGACTTGAAGGAGTTGAAGCCCAAATATGGCAAAGACATTGCCTTTTTCGGTGGCATCAACGTCATGCTGATGGAAGACCCTGACGACTCGGTGATTGAAGAGGAGATTCGGACGAAATTCGCTGTTGCCAAACAGGGTGGCGGTTATCTTTTCCATTCGGATCATTCGATTCCTGTGGATGTCAGTTTTCAGAAATATCAGTTTGTCATGGACTGTGTGCGCAAGTACGGTACCTATTAGGCTCGGCGCCAACAAGGTGTTGCGGCAAGGAGGTCTTTTTCAATGTCAAAGCGTTTGGCAGTAATTGCTGAAGAGTGCTCCGGATGCAAACTCTGTGAGCTGGTGTGTGCAATCAAGCACTTCGGTGTAAACAACACGAAAAAGAGTGCGGTTCGCGTTTTGATCACATACCCGCATCCAGTGGTTCGAATGCCCATCGTGTGCAGCCAATGCAAGGAACCTCCCTGCGCTCAGGTGTGCCCCGTGGATGCGCTCCGACGCGTGGATGGTGTGGTGCAACTGGACAAGAGCACCTGCATTTCGTGTTTCAAATGTGTTGAGGCTTGTCCGTTCGGAGCCATGTATGCTCATGACGACTGCGAACAACCCATCAAGTGCGATATGTGCGGCGGGGCTCCCGAGTGCGTCCAGCATTGTCCCAAAGGAGCACTTCGGTTGATTCCCGAACACGCTTTGGGTGAATCCAAGCGAATCAGTAACATTCTCAGTTACACGCAGATGAAGGAAATCGAATTCTACGAAAAGGGCGAGAAGAAAGTCATTCACTACGCCGAGATCGGGAAGGAACAACTATGAGCATCAAGTCGGGCTACTTCAAAAAGCATCTTCACGTAGATCTGACGAAAGGCAGCAAGGAAGTCCTGCCTCTGTCAGAAGCCTTTATCGAGAAGTACGTAGGCGGACGCGGGTTTGGAGCCAAACTGGTCTGGGACAATCTACGCCGTCACAATTTCAAACTGGATCCGCTGGGACCGGAAAATCTTATCGCCATCGCACCGGGACCCTTGTCAGGTCTTTATCTTCCGTCGTCGGGAAAGAACTCCTTTGTGGCGATCTCTCCGGCGACCGGACTGTACGCAGACTCGTCGCTCGGTGGGCACTTTGGTGTCGAGTTGCGCCAAGCCGGATTTGATCTGCTTTCGATCACAGGAAAGACGGATGTGCTCTCGATTCTGTTCATTGACAATTCGGACATCAGCATCATCCCCATGCCCGAACTGAAAGGGAAAACCTCTCTGGAGACAGAGGGCATGATCAAGGAGCGTCTGGGCACTCACGCGATTCATGTGGCGACCATCGGTGTTGCCGGTGAAAACCTCGTCCGATTCGCCTGCATCAACAGCGACTGGAGCCGAAATGCCGGAAGAACAGGGATGGGCGCTATCCTGGGTTCCAAGAACTTGAAAGCCATCGCTGTTCGGGGACATCACGATCTCCCTGTTCACGATCTGAAAGCACTGGTGGAGGAGTCCAATCGTGCCATCAAGTACATGAAGGATCACAAGTACTTCAGGCTCTGGCAGCAGCAGGGCTTGATGAATGTTATTGACTATGCCAATGAGAAAGGCATTCTCCCCACCTATAACTTCAAGGACAGCACCTTCTCTCGCTCGAACAAGATCAACGGTCAGGTCATGCTCGACCATTACAAAATTGGAGACAGTGCCTGCTTCGCCTGTCCCATGTGCTGCGGGAACATCTGCTTGGTGAAGAACGGCAAGTTCACGGGCACCGTAACCGAAGGTCCTGAATACGAGTCCTGCGCGATGTTGGGATCGAATGTGGGTATTGACAATTTCTCGGCGGTGCTTGCCGCCAACCGCCTGTGTGATGAGCTCGGAGTGGACACGATCTCTACAGGCAGCATCGTCGCTGCGGTCACGGAGGGTTACGAAAAGGCAATCATCAGCCTTGAAGATCTCGACGGTCGTGAGATCACATGGGGTGATGAGGATGCGATTCTGGAGTTGATTCGGAAAATCGCCTATCGCGAAGGCATTGGCGACACTCTTGCCGGTGGCTCGAAAGCCATCATTGCGCGCTGGCCTGAGATGGCCAAGGTTGTACTTCAGGTCAAAGGGCTGGAGCAGTCGGCCTATGACAGTCGTGGAGGAGTCTCGATGGGATTGGCCTATGCGACCTGCGACATTGGTGCGCATCATACGCGAGCTTGGACGATCGCCAAAGAGATCGAGGAAGGAAGCAACTGGACTAACGAGGATCGAGTCAAAACGGTCATCTATCATCAGAAGCTTCGACCGTTGTTCGATATGCTGGGTGTGTGTCGGTTGCCGTGGATCGAACTCGGTCTCAATGAGCGACACTACGAGAATTTCTATACCCACGTCACGGGCAAGAAGATGACGCTGGAGGAATTGCTCGAGCTGTCCAATGACCTCTACAATCTGACTCGGTTGATCAACTCCAAGATGGGCGTTTCCCGAAAGGATGACTCACTTCCCTATAAGAATTACGCCTGCGCGCCCTTGACCGGTCCAAATGCAGGAAAGTCAATCAACCAGGAAGAGTTCCAGAAACTCCTTTCCCTCTACTACAAAGCACGGGGATGGGACGAGAACGGGCAACCGCCTGCTGACACGGAGCAGCGGTTCATGGACTGAATCTAGGCGCCCAGGAAATTCCACTGGGTTCGAAGTCGCTCCATCTGATCCTTGAGACGATTGCGGATATCCTCAATCTGTTCCGGCTGAATGCTCAGGTACTCTTCAATGCCTGGGAACGCAGGGGGCATCTGTTTGTCGCCACCAGAACCATAGTTCTCCTCACGCGCGATCCGATCTGCCAACTGAACCACCAACCAGAGATTGGATGCCGAGGAGATCAAGTGCGGTTCGACTGTCTCGTGGTGAAACCGAATGCCTTCGACAATCCAAGGTGGAAGGCTCCAGCGTTCTGTCAGCCAGGCTCCGATCTCACCATGGTGGGTTCCGAATTCCTTCTGCTCGGGTATCCCAATCCAGAGAGACTTCTCCTGTGCTTTCAGAACGACCGCTTGCCATTGAGGGTTGAAGAACTGGTCGAAAACAACCTTTCCGATGTCATGCAGCAGACCGCAGACAAATGCACCCTTTGAGGGATGAGGAGTGAGGTTGGAGATCATCTCAGCTCCGGCGGCGGTCGCAACGGAGTGTTCCCACAACGCGCGAGGTGAGAAATCCCCGATGGGCTTGATGTGAACCATCCCGAAGACAGCAATGGTTGCGGTGAGTCTTTGGATTTCCTCAAGTCCCAGGATGACGACTGCGTCAGCCAATGCGCTGATCTGTCGGTGGAAGCCGTAATAGGCGGAATTGACGACCTTGAGTATCTTGGCCGTCAATGACTGATCTTTGGATATCTCCTGGCTCAATTGGCTGGCAGAACAGGTGTCTTCCACCATCATACTAAGCAAGTGGCTTACTACTTGTGGCAGGGTCGGCAGATTCTTGATCTGCTCCACCTTTGCACGGAGTTTCATTCGGGCGAGTTCCAAGGCGAAATCGTCGCCTTTGCCGCCTTCCGCAGCTGTCTGCACCAATGTATCAACCCTCCATCACTCAATTGGTCAGGAATTATAGCAAGAACCCGATGGAGCGTCAAAAGCAATCATGATAGTCTGGGAGTGACCAAATCATGCCAAGGAGGCAATCATGTCAGACAAAAGCACAACCGCAACAGAGCAAAAAGGCAGACGTGGATTTCTGCGGCGTGGATTGATCGGACTACTGGGCGGTCTGTTCACCCGAAAGGCAATGGCACAGCAGCAGGACTTGCCACCCGCGACAGGGATGAAAGGTGACATCCTTCATACTCACTTCCGAAAAGGGAATCCGCCCGTTCAACCTCTTGACACCATGGTGCTCTTCGAACGTGGTGATGACAACAACGACCGTGCCATGACTCACGAAGTGCTGTCACTCATTCACGAGGAGAAAGGGAAGAATTCCTATCCCTGGACGGTCTACGCGAGTTTGGAAACACACCATGAGGTTGGAGACGCCTGTGTGTTGTGCTCTCGGCTTCACAAGTACGGTCCTGGCTGGTCGTCCGGTCTGCATTCAGAGGTGTTCAACCACGGCCGAATGGTTGCTCTCGGTGTCAATGTTGAGATGAGCAACGACTTTGAGGGCACCGAACCCACCCAGGTCATCGGAGTGAACATTCAGGCGACGCACGGCAAACGCCCCATGCAGTACGGAATGCAGATTCACACGATGGAGAACGGAAACTACTTCGAGAAAGCCCTTGGTTTGAACGGCATCGGTGATGTGGGAATCGAGATGAACGGCACCTATAAAGTCGGAATCAATGCACAGAATAACACCATTCGAGTCAACGAAGGAACGTGCATCGAACTGGATGGCAAGGGAGCCATTCGACTTCGGTACAAAGATGGGAGAATCGAGTTTCTCAACGGAGACAAATGCTTTGGGCATCTGGACGTCAATGGTGAGGATCATGCGCTGTAAAACGGGCTTCTTGAGAAGATCGGCAGCGAGTCTCTCTGCAGTAGGACTGATGTTCACGCTTGCAGTGAGCGTCCATTGCATTGAGCCGGTTGCCGAAGGAATTCTCTCAGGACAAAGGGTGGAACAAGATCGGGCAGCAAAAAGACAACTCCTGCAGGACACCAGATTCACCTGCGGGGTTCAGCACGGTATCGGTAATACCTATCCCGATGATCTGGATGAAGCATGTCGGGCTCGCTGGATGAAGAGAGTCCCTTCGTTGGCACACGCCAAGTGGCGTTTTACAGAGATCGCTGAAAAGACATACTTCGCAGAAAACCCGGACACTCCAACCCGGAACAATGCGCTGACCTATGCCTCTCCGGATGCTTCCAAGCAGTTCATCATCGCACCTGATGGGTTGGTTCGATTTGTCTTTGACAGCGCCAAAGAGTGGCGGCAAGGATGCCGGCTGGACTTACCCGATGAGAAGGGAACCATGCCTCGCTTTGGCAGTCCGAACTGGAATTGGCCACACTTTCTCATCAACCAAGTCATCGTAGACGCCAGCGATGATTCACACAAAGTACATCTGGAGAAGTACGACGACATCATCTTGAGTGCAACGGTCACCCTGAGAGACATAGCCAAGACGGGTCAGGACTGTGGTGATCAGGTTCCAGACCACGCAATCTTCTACTTTGCCTTCGTGCTGGAGAATCAGAAAGGTGAATCCCCGCACACCTTCTACGCCCTGGTCAATGCCCTCTATACGGAAGATGGATCCACACACGTCAGCGTTGCCCCTTGGCTTGGAAATGACCCTATCAATGCCGCAGTTTTCTTCTGTCCTGGATATCCCGCACTGGCGCAGGGTGAAACGACGGACTACCATATCAGCGTGAAGTCTGTTGGAGCCGAAGCCCTTGCGACGTATAACCAGAGGCACAGCACCTCATTGATGCTCAAAGACTTCGTTCTCTCTGAGATTTTGATCGGTTGGGAGATTTGGGGTGGTTATAGAACGGACGTTGAGCTGAGTGACCTATCGCTTGTTGCACATTCAAAAAGAGGGAGCCCTGAGTGATGGCCGAAAAGAATCTGAGAACTTCAGGAAACAGACAGGAAGTGTGTCTCAGGCAAATAACCTCCAGAACTCGTATTCCTGAAAACAGTCCAAGAACTCAGCTTCTTTCTCTTCAGTTGAGCACTGCTCTCTCTGCAGTCGTGTTGCTCCTTTTTCTCTTCCTGCTGGCAGGAGAAGCGTCGCCAGATAAGTCCGATGAAGTCGTTTCAATCACGTACTGGACGGGTTGGACAGGTGATGAACTGCGGATTCAGGAAAGACTTGTGCAGCGTTTCAATGAAACACATCCGACGATTCACGTTCGCATTGTGACTCTTGCTGGCGTCTACCAAAAAGTGCGAATCGCCTTTGCGGGCGAAGACACGCCGGATTTGCTCTCCTGCTGTTGGGCGCAGGAGATGGCCGGATATGCTGTGCGTGGTGTGTTGACTCCTCTTGACGCGTTCATCGCCCGAGAC
>JAKQFZ010000533.1 GCA_029558215.1 Candidatus Omnitrophota bacterium | reverse complement strand
AGGCGCAGGTCAAGGGAGAGGCGTTCGGGTGGTGGAACAGGAATCTGGCAATCAATGCCCGCGTTCGATATTCCAAGGACGCTGGAGCGATGCCGGAGCAGTCAGCCTACTTCGGGCAGTATGATCATCCGCCCCAATTCAGCAAGCGCATCATTTGTCCTGACAGACCAATTCAGGATGTGGAGTTGGATCTCTCCGTACTTGGTGGGGACTGTGTTGCCTGGTATCGGGACATACAGGTTCAGGCAGCAGCCTACAGAAAGCTGATCCCAACCGATCCACCTGAACGTCTCGATACAACCATTCAGCAGTTGTTCAAAATCGCCGACGGCAGTCTTCGAGGAACGGTTCTGTTTCAACCGACAAGTGGATTCCTGAAGATTCAGTGCCTGTTGGAGAGTACGGAGCCGGTTGACCGCGCCTTGACCGGTTATGTGACCATCCCTTTCGATGCGGTTGGCGGTGTATGGCATGACGATATTCGCAATTCCCGGGAGATACAGTCAGGCGAAATCTACCGCAACTCCGATTGGTATGGCGCTGGACGAGATGGCTTTTTTTCGCGGTACCCCTTCGCGTGTGTGGAGACGGCGGAAGGTTCGGGGCTCGCCATCGCGACATCCGTTCTTGAGCCGAGAGTGTTTCAAGCCGAATACGATGCGTTGAACAAACAGTTGCGGCTGCGTTTTGATCTGGGGCTGAGTCCGGATGCGGGTCGTTGGGCGAATCGAGGCTCTTTCACCGCTTACCTTTTCACGTTCCAGGACGGGTTCCGAGGCGCTGCTGCGAAGTACTACCAAATGTTTGAAGAAGCTTTTCGAAATCGCATTCCCGATCAAGGCATTTGGCTGGCGTTCATGTCTCCAACTGCCATTGCAGGCGGATGGGAGGATTTCCACTTCAAGTTCTTGGAATCGGTTGGAAACATGGGTTGGGCAGCACAGCAGAAGATGTTTTCCTTCAAATACAATGAGACATGGATTCATCATCATCAGTTTCCGCCACATTGCCCGGGTGAAGAAGCCAGAGGCGCAGTCATCCCATCGGCGGCGCTGGATGCTGCCCACCGCATCACTTCCGGGGACTATGCACATCTGCCCTTTGAAATGCGACAGGGACACGCTTCTTATCTGGGGTCGTGGATTGCCGACAAATGGGGAGAGCCTCAGGGGTATTTTTTCCGAAGTACCACTGGTGGACGGAATGAAAACATGATGATCGTCAATCCGAGTGTTCATCTGCCTCCCCCGCAGGGAACCGATCGCTCTTTTGGAAGTTGGCATCGAGAAACTGTCGAAGAGACCATGAACACGGAGCGCCAGTGGTCGGTTCCTGGCTGGTCACCCGTTCGCGTCGGAGTCCGACCATTCCTTGAGATAGACACGGAACACAAATGCGAGGGGAAACAATCCTTGCGACTTACGCCAGTGCAAGGATCATCCTACTACGAGCAGCACTTGCGCGGCATCAGCCAAGTTCATCTCTACAAAGAAAAGGACTGGGGAGCGTTCACGCTGTCATTCAGCGTCCGAGCTGAGCGTATCCCCGAGACGGGAACTGCGTTGAAATGGGGCGTAATCTTCTGGTACGAGGATGGTGCGTCCACACATCATGATTTCCCTCTGACTGAACTGACCGAGGACTGGAAGTCGTTTCAGTTTGTTGTGGAGCCACGGGAGCGACCGATGGCGTTTAGCGTTCGGGTGGAAAGCCCGACGTGGACGGAGGATTCGACCGCTCTTTGGATTGACAATGTCTCTTTTATGGCACAGACGGAACATGGAACACGCGAA
>JAKQFZ010000526.1 GCA_029558215.1 Candidatus Omnitrophota bacterium | reverse complement strand
GGAGTACGGTCATGGTGTACGCACAGAAAACAGTTAAAGGCATTCTTGAGGCAGCGATCAATAGCCTTGTTGACAACTTCACCTGTGAACCCTACATCCACAGGTGCGAACACTCTATCCACTGCGAACTATACACCATGCTCGCGGCTCACCGTGCCTTGCAGGGAATGTATCCACTCAAAGGCGACCCTCGCCGCCACACGGCGCTGATCCACAAGGAATGGCCTGAGACCAAACCACGGCCTGAGAAGAACGGGCGTCGTGGCAACTTCGACCTGGTAATTCTTGATCCCGAGGACATTAAAGGGAAGGGGACCGATGCCTTCCGTTCTGGCGATATCAAGCCGATTTTTGTCGTTGAAATGGGACTCAACTATGCTCTGGAGCACCTCAAGAGTGACTACGACAAGTTGGAAAACAGCCAATGCCATGACGGTTACCTCATTCACCTGTGGCAGCCATTTAAGAACTTTACGAGCGAAGAGTTCAGTGAACTGAGAGATTGGTCTAAAGGAAAACCGTGCGTGGCTGCGGCTGTCTTCATGAAGAACCGCTTCCAGGTTAAGCACCTCAATGATAATGATTTCGCTTAGCAATGGGAACGACGACGAGATTTCCGAGCAGCGATTGGAGCCGTCGGGGGAACTGCCGTTCAGAAAAGGCGTCGGTCCGCGTGAGAGGAAATGTTCGATCGCTATCAGAAGTCTAACGGGTTCATTTGTGCCCGTCCTGAGGCTTTAGACAGACAGTGTCTCCTGGTAATCAGAGGCACGTTGCCTGCCAATACTATCGGAGTGCTAAGATGATCGTGAACTCCATCTTGGGCTGACGATTTCGGATGACGGTGCTTGTAAAGGTCTGACATGAACGGAATTCACTTGGCACTTGCAGCGGTTCTGATTACTTCAATGGCGCAGGCGGATTCTTTTCACCTCTGGGAATCAAACATCGAGGAGCATAAAGACCAGCTTGGTCTCTGGACAGATGACGGTCTGCTGCTGGTGCTTGACAAGG
>JAKQFZ010000524.1 GCA_029558215.1 Candidatus Omnitrophota bacterium | reverse complement strand
CTGAATGTTGTTTTGCGGACAAATCTGACTGCTGAGCGTTCTGGTGCTGAATATGACGTTGTCATTCTGAACACCATTGGGGAACTGGCAAGTCTCTACCATCTTGGTGACGTGGTGGTCATTGGGAAGTCCTTTATCGGACATGGTGGCCAGAACCCTCTGGAGCCGGCTGCTGCGGGCAAACCGGTTCTCTTTGGTCCGAACATGCAGAACTTTCGGGAAGTCAGCAGGCTTCTTCTTGAAAACGGCGGTGCGATTCAGGTCGAGGACGAGGCTGCTTTGGCAGATCGAGTAGTTGCCCTTCTGGATGGAGCCCTCGACAGCAAACTGATCGGAAAACGTGGTCAGGAAGTCATCCGCAAACATGCTGGTGCGTCTGGAAGAAGTGCTGAGGCGATTGCTGCGTTGGTTGTTCAGGCAGGTTTCTCCAATTCAAAAGAGCCGTAGGGGTGATTCGTGAATCGCCCCTACGGGTCAAGATGGAGGGTCTCACCAAGGAATTGAAGGAACAAATGGATGAGGCATCGAAATTGGACGAGCTGATCTGGAAGGATCTGGGGGAGATTGGCTATGGCAGTTGAATTCAATGCCGCCCTGCATCACAGACGTTCGATTCGGTTACGGGATTATGATTATAGCCAAGCAGGGGCATATTTCGTCACCCTCTGTGCGAAAGATCGGGAATGCCTATTTGGGGATCTTGCAGAGGGTGATATGCGGTTGACTGATGCCGGACAGGTGGTGCAAGACGCATGGGATGCTTTGCCAGACCATTGCGCAGGCATAGATTTGGATGCGTTTGTTATCATGCCCAACCATGTCCATGGGATCATCGTCATAAACGACAACGCGGTGCGGGCAACTCATGAACTGCCCGAATCAGACGATGCCCGCGTAGGGGCAATTCACGAATTGCCCCAGTCCGTACGGGCGATTCATGAATCGCCCCTACAGGGATCGTTCGGAAGGCAACACCGTCAAATGTTGTTGCCCAAAATCATCGGTCGGTTCAAGATGAATACGGCCAAACACGTGAATCAAATTCGCGAAACACCCGGCGTTCCGGTCTGGCAACCGAATTATTACGAACACATTATCCGCAACGAAGAATCGCTGAACCGAATTCGGGAATATATTGCCTACAACCCGGCACAATGGATTCATGATCGGGAGAATCCCGTGGGGGTAATTCGTGAATTGCCCCTACAGCAGACCCCAAATGATGAACCATGGCGCGTTTGACAGAATCCGATGTTGAACAGGTAGAGGTTGTCTG
>JAKQFZ010000515.1 GCA_029558215.1 Candidatus Omnitrophota bacterium | reverse complement strand
ACACGCCACTGAATCAGCGTTTCCTCCAATGCACGGGACTGTGAATTGGTGCGGTAGAATACGGCAATACCGGTTCCCGTCCCACGGCTCTGTCGCTCGCGGAGAATGGTTTCCACGACCTGTGCCGCCTCTTGTTGTTCGTCATCTCCACTCAAGAGCTGAAGTGCAGCGCCCTGGACATTTCGAGTCCAGAGCGTTTTGCCCTTGCGCTTCTGATTGTGTGCGACCATGGCATTGGAGGCGTTCAAAATAGTTTGGGTAGACCGATAGTTCTCCTCAAGACGCACCACCCGGGTGCCAGGGAAATCCTTTTCAAAATCCAGAATGTTGTTCAGACGGGCACCCCGCCACCGATAGATGCTCTGATCGTCGTCTCCTACAACGCATAAGTCCGGCTTTGAACTGCCACCGGTCAGGAGTTTCAGAATCTTGTACTGCGCACTGTTGGTATCTTGATACTCATCCACCAGAACGTGCCGAAAACGCCTTTGATACCGATCTCGAACATCGGAAACTTCTGTCAGAAGTCGAATGGTCACCAACAACAGATCGTCGAAATCCATGGCCTGATTGGCGCGGAGAATCTCTTCGTAGGCTGCGAAAATTCTTGCCAACTGTTGCCCTTCCACATAATCCTTATCCAAAGACTGGGCAAGATCTTCGGGCGTCATCATTTCGCTTTTCGCCGCCGATATCTTTGCCCGGATGCGCTGCGGTTTCAAAGCACATTCGCCAGCCACTTGTGCCTTGGCCTGCTGAACGACACTGAGGCTGTCAGTCTCATCGTAGATCGTGAACTCGGGTGAAATACCCAATGAAACGGCGTCTCTTCGAAGCATGCGCGCACACAGGGAATGGAATGTGCTCACCAGCACCGCTTCCGCCCTCTCTCCCAACAGGGAAACAACACGCTCCTTCATCTCGTGAGCCGCTTTGTTGGTGAACGTCACGGCGAGAATATTCCACGGACTGGCTCCACACGCTTCGATCAGATACGCGATACGGTAAGTGATTACTCGGGTCTTCCCACTGCCGGCTCCCGCAAGCACGAGCAGCGGTCCACCCGAATGCAGTACGGCAAGTCGTTGGCTCGGGTTGAGTTCTGACATCCACCCAGGCGTCTGAATTTCCAGCGCAGCTTCTTGGTTCATTCCTTGTCCTCAATCAACTGCAGGGCAGTATAGTGGGTTGCCAACCCAGGGGCAACGAGAGAATCTCTCCCGTGGCATGGACAGAGTTGCTGGGGATGACGAAATCTCTAAGCCGCACTTTGCTGTGCGGGTTTTCGGTGGTCGGCAGGAGTTGGCGGAATTCCGATGTTTCCTTGGAATGGACATCACAACTATCGGCAAGACAATGATTCCAGCAACCACAGGCAGATGTGAGCAAAGAGGCCACCCAACTATCCAGAAGACACCCCTCACTCCTTTTCCAGCAGTTCAGCCACCTTGCGAATAGCGCCAGAGATGTCTTCAATGTCTTTGACAGTGAAGTTTTCGTTGAAGCCGATGTTAATCATCTGCTGCAAGAGTTGTTCTGTGCGGGGGCACATGCCTTCTGTGTATTCAATCGTCCGTCCACCGTGGCAGCCATCGAAAGGATGCGTCGAATTCCCAAAGGTCTTCTTGGAAGCCAGCGCTTCCATGCAAAGGAAGATGGGCAGTCCGATGTAGCCCAGGCCTACCGCAATCCCTTCCCTCTTCAGAGCGGTTGCAAATCCGTCGGTCGGCCAGCCGTCAACATGCAGCGGGTATGACCAGTAACTGTGTTCCGATCCTTGGGTAACGGGGGCGGGGGTCAGACCAGCAACATCGGCGATCAGTTCCGTCAGGCGGTTGCCCAATTCCATTCGTTTCTCGACAACGCCACGCACTTTCTTTATCTGAGCCAGACCTACCGCGCCCTGCAATTCCGTCATGCGGTAGTTGGGTGCCAGACAAGCGTAAGTACGCGCCCCCCAGCCGGGTTTGCGCGTCCAGCCCTTGTCGCGGAAGAGAAACATACGCTCTGCCCAGTCCTCGCGGGCGGTGATCGTCAGGCCACCGTCGCCCGTGGTCATGTGCTTTGACTGCTGCAGGCTAAACGCGGCGATAGCGCCCCTTGTACCTCGTTACATGAGCCTGGCTGCAATCCTCGATAAGGGGGATATTGTGCCTTTTGGCAATATCCACCATGGCGTCCATGTTGCAGGCATTGCGAAAGGATATGAGGCACTGCGTGCAGTCGAAGAATCCGTTGTCAATGGCACCCTACAGCAGCTGACTCTGTCGCATCGAGAGCGTTCTGTCTTCGTTGATCTGCTCGGAAACCTCGGTTCAGGAGAGGCTTCTTGCATCGCCATTGCCAAGGAGCGCAAAGGTATTGTTGTCGCGGATGACTCGGCTGCACGAGGTGTCTGCCATCAATGGGGTTGTTCGGTCACAGGGACGATAGGACTGCTCTCGGATCTGCGACGAGAAAGGCGTCTCTCGCCACAACAGGCAAACGGACTGCTCAAAGAGATGATCCAGCATGGCTTCTATTCCCCCGTGAAAAAGGTTCCGTACTGACCCCATTCTTTCATCGCCTTGACTTGTCGCTTGCAGTATCACTATTGTTCCCAAGGATCAGGATTCCTATTCGGAGGTAGCACTGTCGTGAAACCCTATACTGACAAAGCACATATCGCGGTCATCGGAGGCTCGGGACTGTACAGCCTGGAAGGCATGCAGATGAAAGAGTCCATCCAGGTAGACACCCCCTATGGAAAGCCATCCGGCGGGATACGCATCGGGCAGTTGGAGGGCAAGACCATCGCCTTCCTGGCTCGCCACGGAGAAGGGCATCGCTTCAACCCAACCCACGTTCCGTACCGTGCCAACATCTATGCGCTCAAGAGTCTTGGTGTGAGAAGGATTCTTGCGGTTTCTGCCGTCGGAAGTCTGAGACTGGAGATCAAGCCGTGTGATTTCGTGGTTCCCGACCAGGTGATTGATCGTACCCGACAAAGGCCTCTGACGTTCTTTGATGATCTTGCGGTTCATCTCCCCTTTGCCGACCCTTTTTGCCCTCAGCTGTCGCGTCTCTATGTCGAAAGCGCCACAAAAGCGGGCGTAACAATACATGAGGGGGGAACGTATGTTTGCATAGAAGGTCCGGCGTTCTCGACCAAAGCCGAATCGCGGCTGTATCGCAGCTGGGAAGCGGACATCATCGGGATGACCTGCCTTCCCGAAGCGCGCTTGGCTCGTGAGGCGGAGATGTGCTACGCCACGCTCGCCGCTTCGACTGACTATGATGTTTGGCACGAGGAGCCGGTAACGACGGAAATCGTCCTGGCGAATTTCGCCAGGAACCTGGACAATATCAGGAAGATTGTCCGGGAGGCGATTTCCAAAGTGAGCGATGAGACTGAGTGTTGCTGCCAACAAGCGCTTCGCGGGACGCTCATCACGGCGTCCAGTGCGGTGACGGATTCTGACCGCGAGCGTTACGGGCTGTTGCTCGGACGATATTTGAAAGCCTGATTTTCCGTGCTGGCAATGGAGAATGAGGCGGCATGACGAGGTGACGAAAGATGTTCCTGGATCCCCGGTATTTTGTTTATGTGTTTCCAGCGATTCTGCTGGTGATCTACGCTCAGATGAAGGTCAAGAGCACCTTTGCCGAATTCAGCCGATACCGGACGCGACTCGGTTACACCGGTGGAGAAGTCGCGCGGGGTTTGCTGGACAAAGCAGGGCTGCACGATGTTCCTGTCGAGATGAGTCGTGGTTGGCTGTCCGATCACTATGACCCTTTGAAGAAAGTTCTTCGTCTTTCCCCCGAAGTGTATCAGAGCAACAGTGTCGCTTCCGTCGGTGTGGCGGCACACGAAGTTGGTCACGCGCTGCAGGATCAGAAAGGGTATCTGCCTCTGCGTGTTCGCACCGGTTTGTTTCCCCTGACTGCTGCAGGCAGTCAACTGGGGCCCATTCTGGTTATCTTGGGAGTCATTTTCCGCTTTGGCGGTCTGATCAACATTGGTATTGTGCTTTTCTCCGCAGCGGTCTTTTTCACGCTGGTCACGCTGCCAGTCGAATTCAATGCCAGTCGTCGGGCTGTGGCACAACTGGTTCAGGGTGGATATGTCTCCGATCAAGAAGTGGCAGGTGTCAAGAAGGTGCTCTCCGCTGCGTCCCTGACATACGTGGCCGCGGCGGCACAGGCGATTTTGACACTGCTCTACTATCTTTCCCTGCGCAACAGACGGTAGACTAACCGGCCTCAACCGGTTCGTTTCATAAGAAGTCCCGTTGGAGAGCGATGCGAAAGGGAACACGCCACACCACAAAAACCGATCCGAGGCTCGCAGCCCTCAGCATCCTGAAAGGCGTTCGTGTCGGGAAGGTTCTTGTTGACGAGCTTCTGCAAGAACATCTCTCCGAAATCAAGGATCCTCGGGATCGTGCTCTCGCCCACGAGCTTGCCTTTGGTGTGCTGCGACAGCGTTCTTTGTTGGACTGGTATCTGCTTCAGAACATTGAAGGCCAATCCTTGCGCGTTCCTGCTGTTGTTCAGGACATTCTCCGACTCGGGGCCTATCAGATTCTTTTCTGCGAACGGATTCCCACTTACGCCGCGGTTTCACAGACAGTTGGGCTGTGTCGGGAAACGGGCTTCTCCGGTCTGTGTGGACTGGTCAATGGAATACTGAGGTCACTGGATCGAAGAACGCGGGCAGGAGTATCTTCAACAACAGTCGAAGAGGACTCTGATCCTGAAACGCCTGCTCAATCTCTCTCGGATCTCCCCTTGCCAAAGGAGGATGAAAAGCCTCTCACGATACAGGGGGCAGAGGGGATTTTTCCAGAACAGACAGAGGGTTTTGTTAAGCACGTCAGCGTAAGATACTCTCTCCCCGAATGGATCATCGAAAAGCTGCTTGAGGTCTGGTCGCCAGAGGACGTTGTTGGGTTTGCCACTGCATCACTGGAAGTGCCGCCGCTGACCATTCGAGTTCATCCGCGCATTCTCTCTCCTTCCCTTTTTGCAGAGCAATGCCGTGATTCCGGGATCGAGGCAGAACCTGTTTCCTGGCTGCCAGATGCTTTCTTTGTTCGGTCGAGAATTCCCGTTTCACAATTACCGGGCATCGAGCAAGGTGGGCTTCAGGTTCAGGATCTTGGTGCGCAGTTGACGACACTGCTTCTGGATCCGCTTCCGGGAGAGAGAATCCTTGAAGTAGGCAGCGCTCCAGGTGGAAAGACAACGCACATATCAGAGCGGATTCGACCAACGGGAAGGTTATTCGCTGTGGACAACAGTGCCCACCGTTGCGAGGTTCTTCAGAAAAATCTCGATCGAATCGGCGCGAGAAATGTTCAACTCATCATTGCTGATGGGACAAAGCCTCTTCCTCTGGAGCCCGATTCCATGGATCGGGCGCTTGTGGATGCACCCTGTTCCGGCTTGGGAACGTTGCGCCGACGGGTGGATTTGAAATGGCGACTTCAGCCCAGGGATATTGTCGCACTTTCCGAGACACAGCGGGCGTTGCTGGCATCCACTGCGGAGTATGTTAAACCCGATGGCGTATTGGTCTACAGCACGTGTACCATTTTGCGTGAAGAGAATGAGGCGATCGTAGAGGAATTCATAGCAGATCACCCGAATTGGAAGGTGGAATCTGCCCGAGCCTTTCTCCCCGACCCGATGAAATCGGCGGTTCTCCCATCGGGTGGGCTTCAAACACTTCCTCATCGGCACGGGATGGATGGAAATTTCGGAATTCGTTTGCGTCGAACGCCGAAATCTACTAAATAATGACCGGTGCTTCTAATCCCCCTTATCCCCCCTTAATAAGGGGGGTTGGGAGGATTCTTGGGGCAATTGCGATCGTGCGCGCAGGCTTTGCGCCGTGAGTCAAGCGCAGCATAGAATTCGGTTGTGATTCCGAATCGGAGATACTGGACACCATGGTGAAGGTTTTTCGAAGTCTCAGACGTCTTGTTTTCTACACCTTCCTGCTGGTTTTAGTGGCGGCGGTGGGAACTGTCGGGCTTTACTCATTCCTTGTCTGGGCAATACGTGGTCAGAAGGTGGCGGTTCCGCGGATGGTTGGAATGGAAGCCAGTCGAGCAGTTGAGGAGATATTGAAGAACGGCCTGACATTGACCGGTATTGATGATGAGTACAGTGAAATCATCCAACCCGGGTGCATCATAGATCAGAATCCCCTTCCGGGAACCGTGGTGAAGCGCGGACGAGGGATTCACCTGACCAAGAGCAAGGGCATGGAGGAGCTGGAGATCCCCAGTGTGGTGGGACAACTCGCAGAAGACGCTGAGAACACGCTGATGCGTTCGGGAGTGCGGCGGGGACAGCGGTCGGACGCCTATCACGATCGGGTCGGCAAGGGGCGAGTCGTGGTTCAGGAGCCAGGTGCTGGAGTTCGAGGAGCCAAAGGGGATGCTGTAAACATACTGGTGAGTCTAGGCCCGAGGCAGTCCGGGTATATTATGCCCAACGTTCTGGGGATGAATCGAATCTCAGCGGAAGAGCGCCTTCGATTGTGTGGATTCAGTCGAATTGATGTTCGAGAGAAGACAGTTCTGGATGAGGTCGCTGGAGTGGTTCTTGAGCAGGATCCCGGGCAGGGAGCTCTGGTATATCTTAGTTCTCCAGTGCTTATGACAGTATCCAAAGCCAGCGAACAACCCCAGACACCTGCGCCAGTGATCCCCGACACACCGGCTCGAGTGGAGCCGGATCTGATTCACGAATCGCAGGCGATGGAAGAACCGACGGAACCCCCTCCGACACAGATTCCGACGCTGTCGGTTGTGAAAGTGAGATTTCTCTATCCGTTGCCAACTCCGAAAGGTGTGGGTTGGGTCGAAGTAAAAATGGAGACGAGAAGCGGACTTCAGACGGTCTACACCGGCGTTCACTCAAAAGGTGGACTCATTGAGTTCGAGATATTCACACAGCCGGGGGCCGTATTCACGGTGTACCAGGACGGCAAGCAAATCGGTACCCGAAAAGTTGAATGAGCGGTTCTTCCGCGCTCTTGAAAGGTCAGCAACACGATGCAAACGCCGTTGTGCAAAATTTCTCCCTCCATTCTCAATTCCGATTGGGGTGATTTTCGCGGTTCCATTCAGATGCTCGAACAACAGGGTTGTGATCTGATCCATCTTGATGTGATGGATGGCCACTTTGTGCCAAACTTGACGCTTGGTCCAGATCTCTTGAAGCATTTGAGCAAAGGAACAACCGCCCGTTTTGAGGTCCACCTGATGGTCTCAGAGCCTGAGAAATGGGTGGAACCTTATTTTACCGACAGAACAGAAACCATTTTGATTCATCCTGAGGGAGTCCCCCATGTTCACCGAATTCTCGAGCGAATTCGGGAATTGGGTGCCAAGCCGGGTATCGTACTCAATCCAGGGACACCGCTGAATGCTTTGGATTGGGTTGGCGACTGCATTGAGCAGGTTCTTCTGATGACCGTGAACCCCGGTTTTGGTGGCCAGAAGTTCATCCGAGGCATGTTGCCCAAGATAGCCCAAACACGAGACTGGCTCGTCCGAAAAGGTATAGATGCGACGTGTCCCATCGAAGTGGACGGTGGAATGAATCTTGAGACGGTGCCGGAAGCGCTCAACGCAGGAGCTCGGATCTTCGTTGTCGGTGCCGCAATCTTCATGGCGGACGACCCGTCAAAAGCTTACCGCGATTTTGTCCGTCTCGTCACGAAATGACAGTTCTCTGAGATGACTCTCGTTGGAAGCGATCCGACGCCTGCTGGCGACATCGTTGAGAGTCGCTCTGGGGGGAAGAATTTCCCCTGCTATTCGGAAACGGGCGTCTGGGCAGACTCGACAACAGGTTGCATCGCGCCAGGATGCACCGACGGCCTTGGTCAGCGGTACGGTTCCACCTATCGCAGTGTCGCTGGAGCCAAGTCTGCGTTTTTCAGACCGAGTCTTACCCAAACCGGCATCTACAAAGTCTATGCTGCCTGGGGAGCGGGAAATCTTCGGCAGAATGGGATCACCTATGAGGTAGCCCACTCGGGTGGTATTGCCAAACATATCATTGATCAGACGATCAATGCCAACACATGGGTGCTGTTGGGGCAGTACTCGTTCGTCAAGGGCACGGATGGCTTTGTTGAAGTCAGCAACAAAGACATTGATGTTAGTGGAAACATGTACTCCGGTGCGGTTCGGTTCGAACTGGTTCAGGCACAGCCCGATCCCACTTCGACACCGACCCCAAGACCCACCATCGGTCCGCGCACGGATGGCACCTGGATGATGTCGAGGTAGTTCAGCGGGCAGCGCGATCTTTCTCTGAAACCGGAATGCCAGCCCTCAGGCCGGGGTCTTCGTATTGGCTCAGTTACACAAGGGCGGAGGCTGTCATTCCGAACGACTGAGGCTTGGCGAAGGAGTGAGGAATCTCTCTAGATTCTGCAGTAAAGAGAGATTCTTCATTCCGCTCCCAGAGCGTCGCTGCACTCGGAATGACAACAATACCTTGTGTAACTGAGCTGATACGGGTCTTTCCGTCTTTCGCTTGACCTATTCTGTTTCCCGTCAAATAATCAGATTATCTGAACACGCTTTCTCTGTTTTGTCGTTTAACATGTATTAGACGGCTTCAGGGAAGTCCGGGAGTCCCAGTGGATGAAGGCGGATAATGAGCACGAATTGCTTCAACAATGGAAAGAGGGCAGCCAAGAGGCCTTCGGAGAGCTTTTCTCCCGAAATGCTTCCGATCTGTACAACTTTGCCTACCGCCTTACGGGACAAACCGAAGATGCCAGGGACATCCTTCAGACCGCTGCTCTCAAAGCGTTTTCCCGAGGGTGTCCAAGCGGAGAAGCAACCCGTTTCTACGCCTGGATGCGACGGGTGGTACTTAACCTCTTCCTCGACTCGGAGCGAACAAACAGAAGGGCTGGAAGGCCGTCCCTGGTACAAAACGTTGACTGGGAGGACATCGAGTTCGCCGCTGTCCCACAAAGCCAGCTGGCCAGTCCACGTGCTGAAATGGACGAGCACCAACGAATGCAAGCCATCAGAAAAGCTTTGGATGGCCTTCCAACCGAATATCGCGCTGTTGTGGTTCTCCGGGACGTGGAAGGGCTCTCGTATGCGGAAATTGCCTTGCATCTCTCTGTGGGCGTGGAAACAGTTCGAACAAGGCTTCGTCGGGCACGTGAGCGGCTGCGGGATACCCTGCAGCCGCTGGTCAGTGAAGAGTCCTGAGAGTCCGACCGCCAAAGGTGAAGCACGATGAAGGAAAAAGAAACGTCCTGTCGCTTTCGCGACCTGCTCTCCGACGCTCTGGATGGAGAACTGTCTGCCGTTCAGCAAGCGCAACTTGAAGAGCATCTTCTGGTGTGTGAAGACTGCCGAAGTGCCTTGAGTGCCTATCAGAAGGTGACGAGCCTCTTAAGGGAGATGCCTGAAGCGTCCATGCCGACCGATATGGTTCAAGCCGTTTTGAAGGAGACGACGAACACTCAGGCCGTCCCGGTAACAATGCAGGAGAACGACGGCGTGGCTGCCCTTGCTCCAGGACGACAAGGTTCGAGCATGCGTTGGGTTCGTTGGAGTGCTGCTGTGGCTGCCGTGCTCGTGGTCGCGTTCTTGTGGAATGGACTGATCAGCATCAACAATGTTTTATCTCGTCCGATGTTGACCTCAATAGTGGCCAGCGCTGATGAGGAACTGTCTGGAATAGACTTGGTTTTCTCCTTTAACCCCAGAAGGATTTCTGTGAAAACCATTGAATCTGCGCTGGAAAGCACTGGATTTCTTATTGTAAGTCATGTGGGGAAGGATGAGGTTCGAATCTCGATGGCGTCACCGGAGAGATTTCATCCCGATGGCGGTGCATCCATTGTAACCATGCAGATTCTTCCAAAGAGTCTGTCTCGTGATACGAGTTCTTTCTTGCGTTTGGAAGCGGTTCGGGCATACCGGCCGGATGGACGTCCTGCTTCTGTGACGCTTGACCAGGTTTCCGTGCCGTTGCCCGAACAGTGCAATGGCGACGGGGGTACAACTGCCTAATCTTGAGAATTATGGAGGATAGGGAGATGAGTGTTGGTAAAAGAGTGGTTTTCGGAACAGGACTGTTGTTGGTTCTGTGTGTGGCGAGTGCGATGGGAGTCGAACCCGTCGCGCCGACTTTGGTGGCTCCCCCGGACGGCTTTGAGGCGATTGGGCCCGGCCCCAACGTGCTCCGACTGTCCTGGGAACCGGTTGAGGAGACTGTTGGCTATCAAGTCAGAGTCTCGCAGCCGACGGGAGAGTTTGAAGACTTTGTGCGTTTCACCCGATGGCCGAACCTTCCCTTTGGCGGTGCTCGGGTTGGAGAGTTTGAATGGCAGGTTCGTTGCGTGTATGCCGAACCCGATGTCGAATGTGCCTCTCGACCTGAGCCTGTTTTCGGACCCTGGAGCGAGACATGGTCTTTTAGCATCGTGCGAGCCGCAACGGATGATATAACCCCGGGAATTACAGACGCTCCGGCTGTTGTTTTCCCCAAGAACGGGGACGTTCTCATTGCGGGTAATGAGTACCGTTTTGAGTGGACGCCGGTCGAAGGCGCACAGCAGTATCAGCTGGTGCTGGAGACCCCTCGAGGACCCATGATGAAGATTGTGCCTGGTTCTTTCTGGGTGCTGCGTGGCGCGGCCTGGGCAGGTGGCCCTGGGGGCCGAGGGATGCTTCCCGAGGGCATCTACGGATTCAGCGTGCGCGCCATCAACCGACAAGGCAAAGGTCCTTGGAGCGAGAAGGTCCAGTTCGAATACAAGTATGAGGGAGACCATACCGACTGTTGGAATCGGGACATCTCCTCGGCAACACCGCCCCTGTTGATCTCTCCTGCAGACAGGGCGATCCTGAATCCGCTGGCGGAGGGTCTGGTCGGCATCTTTACTTGGAGCCCCGTCGAGAAGGCAAAGCACTATGAAATCCTGTTCCATCAAATCAATCAGATGGAACCCCGACGGGATGGATCGGACCCGCTGCGGCCTCCGCGGGAGATGTTTGATCCCCCGACGAGCGCTCTCGTTGAAGATGTGACCTATGCGTTGGTCATACCAGATGCCACTGCGGGAGCGGAGTATGTATGGAAAGTGCGAGCCATCGTTGATGAGGGAGTGGACGGTGTCGAGAAACTGCTCCCGACACGATGGTCTTTCCCACGCTCGTTCGTCATTGGTCCGGTAGTTCGACCTGAGGAGATAGGAGAGCCTATCGTACTTCTTTCTCCTGCCGATGGTGTGATCTTCGCTGGGCCGGAAGCCCAAATCTCTTTCAGTTGGACACAGAGAGACCCAGGGCGGCTTTGCCAGGTCACGATTACCGATGTCAGCGGCAACCTCGTCATGCGTCAGTACCGAAAGCAACGATGGGATGCCGAAATTGTCGGTTTTGGTGAATACAAGTGGCAGGTGCGCGGTGTGGCTATCGGTCGAGATGGTCGTGTGCTGAGGCTGGGTCCCCCCAGCGAGGAACGAGGCTTTGAGATCCGACCGGACATTGTCGTGGACGGTGCCCAGCAACTGGGAGACTTGGTTCAGGACAACTGTGTGGACTCGGGTGACGCAATCCGTGCCCTGAGACACAGCACGGATCCGGAAAACAATCCCCTTCGCGTCAGGGATATCTTGGCTGGAGACTGCAACGGCGATGGCCGTGTGGATTCTGGCGACGCCATCTATATGCTTCGAAAGGCAGTTGGCTCGAACCGCTAGATGCGGTCGTGCCGACACGGAAACTGCGGAGGGGAGACCTGAAAAAGGTTTCCCCTCTGCGTTGTTTTTGGCTATACTATAGGTTGGAGAGTCCTATAGCGTGAAGGAACGGTGCAGTTCGTTCTCATTTATCCATCGAACAGGCAGGTTCTGCAACCTGCTGAACCGGTTTATTTTAGTAGGTCTTACACTTGCGTTTCCATTGGGTTATTGTTTTGCCATCGAAAGACTCATCCAAGTGACCAATGGAGCAGCTCAACCCGGTGAGGAAACCGCGATCTTTCTCAAGATGAACGAGGGACAACTGTACGCGGGTGGGAATTTCTGGATTGATTACAATCCCCAGGCACTCTCCATTGTTGATGTTCAAAAGACGGCACTCACCACAGACTTCATTCTGACCAAAGGCTTCCCCAAGCCGGGAAGACTTAGCATTGCCATGGCATCCACCGAAGGACTTGCAGCTGCCGCAAATGCCGATCTTGCCATCATCAAGATACAGGTGTTGGCTGGCGCTCCGGCCAATTCTCTCCTTTCGATGACTTTCGTAGATGCCTATTGGTTTGATGAGAACAGCGTGCGCCATACCTATCTGGGAGACAACGGCTTGGTCTTTGCTGGCAACACAGTTCCCTCAGAGACACCGCTACAGTTGCAGGTGGGTTCTGATGAAGCCGAAGCGGGTACCACAGCAGCGTTGTCTATGACCCTATCGCTTGCAGAAGGAGCCAGTTCGGTACGAGGCACACTGCATTTTGACCCGAGCCTGTTGCTCAATCCCACGCTCTCTCTGGCAGGGGATCTTCCCGGTTGGCAAGAGTCCCACAGCGTTTCAAACGAACGGCTGACTTTTGCGCTTTCAGGAACAGCCAATCTGGCAGGCACGGGCGAACGAATCCTTGCTGAATGCGAGTTCGACGTATCCAGCAGCGCAGGCGCGGGCACCCACATTGCCGTTGAACTTGAGCAGCCTGCTGTGGCAAATGTGAACGACTTTGGTTTCTACGTCGAGCCCGTTCACGGCGAGATTCTGATCGCCGATCCGACTGCACAGCCCACGGCAACGCCCACACCCCGGACAAACTCATTGGCTGATTTCAACACGGACGGACAGGTTGACGAGCGGGATCTGATGGAGTTCGTCTCCACCTGGCACCAGGAGGGAGACACCAAATGACGCATACCGGGCGAAAGAATAGGCTGTTCATCATACTGCTGGGTCTGTTTCTGTTCATCAACCTTGCTGTAGTAGCGGTGCATCCTGTAGGCCAGGAAGGTGAGCGGGTGTGGAAGGTTGCGCTTCGTTCCCTTGTTGATGCTGCGCGGCCGGCAACACAGCACAAGTCGAACCGGGAGAGTGCTGGCAGTCTGGATTCGGGCAGAGCGAACCAACGCGGGGAGACTTCGATACCGGAGGACAACACGGGAAAGACAGCGTCCGCTTCGGGTGAGCTCGACATCCCTGCTGTTGGTGATTCCAGCGCCATTCGCAGTGTCTCGGATTCGTTACTCCCAAGCTCGCCTGGAACAAGCGGCTCTTCAGTTGAGAAAGACGAAGATCAGGTGGCACTTGACACAGAAAGTACCCGATCTCCTCACACAGAGGCAGAAGAGACAGCGCTTGCACAAGCAAGGGAAACAGCAACGGCGTTGGCTGCTGCAACCCCATCTCCGGACGAGAACACAACAACCCCAACCGCTTTGAGCATCCCCACCGCGACTTGTACACCCAACATCAATGCGCGGACTCTGAGTCTGGCAACGGTGAGCGTGAAGCCGGGAGAACGCTTTTCCTTGGCGCTGTTTTGCAACGACGTTGCCGACGCAGCAGGTTTTGATGTTGCTTTGGGCTACTCCTCAGATCTCATTTCCATGGACTCTGTGCAGAAGACTTCTCTGACCAGCAACTATCTTCTCACCCGTCAGATTCGCCAGGGTTCTATCTCGGCCTCTGTTGCCGGTGGAGATCCGATAGGTACAAAATCTGGAACGCTCCTGACCTTTGGGGGTGTCGTGGCCGCCACGGTTTCCAGAACTATCCTCGTTGCGGTCACTCTGACGCGGGCGAAAATGTATGATGTGGAGAGCCGAGCACTTTCTCTGGAGACTCGTGAAGGGGGAGTGCTCATCACTGTTGGAGAAGAGGATCTCCAGCCAACGCCCACTTCCAACACACAGGACGGCCGCGATCTGAATGCCACGACAACACCCTCTCAGGGACAAGACGCGCAAGCCACGCCCACGCGGGCAGGCTCGGTGCAGGCAACTCCGACGAATCCTGGTTCTTTTGATGATGATGACGATGGGGTCTACGATCCCTTCCTGAATCCGAAGCCAACGAGCACTCCGGTGTCCGAAGTTTCAGTATTCACGGCGACTCCCACACCAGGTCAGGAAGCATTCACGTCCACTCCAGCCATTCCCACTCCACCCGTCAGAACGGCAACACCCCTCTCCGACACAGCCGACGAACCTCTTCTGAAAACCGACATGAACAAAGATGGCTATGTGGATGCTCAGGATCTTTTTCTGTTCCTGTGCGAGTGGGAACCGAAAGACTGAGGTCGGGCACCAGTCGTCTATTCCGCCTTTTCCAAATCTTTCCAGAACTCCACCGAGGACTCCATCGGGGTTGGAGTGCTGACTGGCGTAAAGGTTGGTGTGACTGTCGGTGTTTGGGTCGGTGTCGGTGTCTGAGTTGGTGTTGGGGTGTTTGTCGGTGTGTCACTTACCACGACTTTCTGGGTGGAAATGTCGTCTACGCTGAGATTT
>JAKQFZ010000508.1 GCA_029558215.1 Candidatus Omnitrophota bacterium | reverse complement strand
AAGACAACTGATGGGTCTGGCGACCCATCCGACCCGACTAGAGAAGATTCCTAGGAGTGCGTGATGTTTCGTTTGCCAAATGTCTCCTTCAGCCATTTCATGACTCTCCGAGGGAAGTCTGTCTTTAGCCTGATCGCCGTTGCTCTCCTGATAGCATACTTCAGCGTATCTCGTGACAGTACTGGCCAACATGCTGAGGAACTCATGAAGGTGGGTCTTTCTGGACTTGAATACCACAGAATCGTCAAGAGGCAGTCACCCGAGCTTGGACTTGTTGAGTACCGTGCCAAGTTCAAGAGACGTCAATATACTCTGGGCGAACTCCGCGCAAAGGTTGATTCAGCTCTTGCTGAATCCGGCTGGGTGGCTTACGTGGACGCTCAGGACAAGAGTCTTTTCAATCAGGAGTTCATGAGGGGGTTAGTCTATGCGCAGAAAGGGACTGTAAACCTCTTGATAGCCATTGGCTCTGACACTATGAAGCCTTCGGAGTCTTGGGCGGATGAACTGCGAATCACACTTCGCGACAAGCCAATTGCAGAACGCAGTTCCACTGGTGAACCTGCTGTACTACTAGACGTCGCCGGGGTGAAAGAGTACTTTTCAAGACACGACATACCTTTGCCCGCAGGGGAAAGGCAGATTACCAAATCGTCGATATCTCCGGTACTCTGTTCTTCTACCCTCACAAGCGCATCTTGTTCATTGAGATTAAGCGATTTGGAGAGATTCTTTCAAGAGAATCTCCAGGGCGCGGGCTGGACTCGAGTCAAACGGCAGGAAGGCTTCATATGGAGTTATGTACGGAACGGGTGGTACTGTAATATCTCACCAATCCCATCCCGGGAGGCTGAGTCCAGCGAATCTGTATTGTTGCGTGAGATATCTCTTTGGATACTTCTGGGCAGAAATGATTCGAGCTGAACTGGCGATCCGGCGTTGTGCGGAGCGCGAGTTGGGGTTACGATTGGGACTTGGAGAATCGTTTGACGCTGGTGTCGAAGATGGATGGAAACCTCAACACCGAATACAGCGTGGAGTACCAGTACTGTCCGGGTTGCTCTGGCAGCCGAACCGCGCGAATCAAACGCGACGGGGACGGCGAGATCCTCTCCTGGTACCGCTACGAAGAACAAGGCATCAACACACTCCGAG
>JAKQFZ010000455.1 GCA_029558215.1 Candidatus Omnitrophota bacterium | reverse complement strand
TATTCGACCCAACTCCAGAAACAGATTCTCGATTTTGCGCACGACCTTCCCGAACAACTGACAAAGTGTGCCTTGCCAAGCCGCGGCTCTTCATCCGATACTCGACGACTGTTCTGGATTGTGCTTGTCGCCGATGTCCTGCTGTTCAGCGTTCGGCCTGGAGCGTTTCTTCTTGGATGGCAGCATGTGCAAGACGTCTTGCGTCCCTCAAGTGTCGCCATAACTCGCATTATGCTTGATGTTGAGGCTCCGAGTCGCGCGCGAAGAAACGGGAGTGTGACCATTCAGGCGCGCGTTGCAGGAAACAGATCTGTCACTCCCATTGTCCACTTTCCTTCGATGGATGGACAATGGAGTCAAGTGGAGATGACTTCCGAGACTCCCAGCCGGTTTTCTCATGAGATCGCGCGACTGGTTCGTTCCACAACGTTCTGTGTATCCGCTGGTGCAACCGTGTCACCGCTGTATGAGGTTGAGGCGCTTGACGCGCCGCGTGTCCAGGCATTTCATCTGGAGTTTCAGCATCCCCAATACACGGGTTTGCCGGATCGTTCCGAGCGCAAACTGGATGGAAACATTCTCGCACCAAAGGGAACGCTCGTCCGTATGCGTGTTCAGTCAAACAATCCACTCGAAAGTGCCGGCATCGCTTTTGTTGGCGGGAGAAAGTGTCCGATGGAGATACTGGCTGAATCCGTCGCTTCGGCGACGTTCACCGTTCAGGACTCAACAAGGTATCAGGTCTTTCTCAAGGATACATTCGGACTGGCTTTGACCGATGGGCCATTCTATCAGGTTGTTGCCAAGGCTGACTCGTCGCCATCGGTTTCATTTGTCGCGCCGGCAGTTCAGGTGATGGACGTTCCCGAAGAGATGACCGTTCCGGTCTCCGGACAGGCTGAAGATGATTACGGTCTCACCAAAGCCGAGTTCATCTACCAGGTGGGCTATGATCAACCGGAACGTGTGACGGAGATGCCCCTCAAACCTTTGGCAATGGATGCCCAGCTGGATTCAGCAACTCCCAGGACAGCGGAGATCGCCTTTGAATGGGATTTGAGAACACTCGACCTGCTGCCCGGGGAGTCTGTCAGTTACTGGTTGCGCGTTTTCGACAATGATCCGGTTGACGGCCCGAAAGAGGGGATGTCCGGCGTGCAGGTCTTGCGGTTTCCTTCTCTGTTCGAAATCTACGAAGAGGTGGAGAAGCAGGAACTTGCCCAGGTGGATTCAATGGATGATCTTCTCCAGAAGCAGCGGGAGATACAGAAAGAGACCGATGCCCTGCGGGAAACGATCCAAAGGGATGCCGAGAAGCCAGAAGAACAAGTTCCTTGGGAACAGAAAGAAACGCTAAAGGATCTCAAGACCCGACAGGAACAGATTCAGAAGGAGCTGGAGCAACTTCAGAATCTGTTCCTGTCGGGTCAGATTCAGAAGGAGATGGAGCAACTTCAGCAACAATACGATCAGTCCGTGACGCAGTTGAAAGAAGACACGGCGATTTCCTCACAGACATTTGAGAAGATGGCGAAGATTCAACAACTGCTCGATCAGATGATGACCAGCGAGATGAAGGAGACGCTTCAGAAATTCAACCAGGCTTTGGAGCAGATCACTGCCAAGCAGATGGACAAAAGCATGGGCGATCTGAATTCCTCCATGCAGCAGTTTGAAGAAAGCCTTGATCGAACCCTGTCTCTGCTGCAGCAGAACTACATGGAACGCAGCCTCGAAAGACTTTCTTACCAGGCGGAACAGATGGCAAAGACTCAGCAGGAAATCCAGGATCGCACTCAACAGCGTTCGGCTGAAGATCCGCTGGACGATCTCGCGCGACGTCAGCAGCGTCTTCAGAAAACGGCTGAGGAGTTCATCAAGGATGTCTCGGCGCTTGCACAGATGGCAGAACAAACGGACAACAAAGAGATGAAGGAGAAGTTGGACGAAGTTCTCAAGCAGGCTGAGCAAAAAGAGTTGCAGCAATCGCTGGAGCAGGCTCAAGAGAGTCTTTCGGAAGGCAAGAAAGATCAGGCACTGCAGCAACAACAGAAAGCTCAGGAAGCGCTCGACCAGATGAGTGCCATGATGAATGAATGCAAGGAGTGCATGTCCGGTGGCATGAGTGTCACCTTTGATGTGCAGGCCTGGCATCGGCTTATGGACCGGGTCTTTCATGTTTCAGAGAGTCAGGAGCAGTTTGACAAGTCTTTGCCCACCGCCGCGGAAACAAATCTCTACACGAAGGTCAGCCTGCCCCTGAACCGCTATGCCGTCTTGCAGTCGATCTACGCGGACGAATGCGGTCGCGTGGCAGCGGCGGTTCGCGAGTTGGCGGCAAAGAATCCCTTCATTGATATGGATGTGGTGCAACTTCTGGACAGTAGTGCAACGGCATTCCGACAAGGGTCAAAGCAAGCGAAGGATTCCTACGGATATGCCTTGCTCCAAAACTCCCGACAGAGCCTGTCTCTGGTGAACATGACCATTTTCAAGATGCTGGAAGTTCTCGACACCATGATGTCCATGTCTGCCGGTTCAAGCATGGAGAGTTACTTCCAGATGTTGCAGCAGATGATCCAGCAACAGCAGGATATCAACGAGATGACCAAGCGGCTTGATGGTCAGAACAGACAGCAGCCCGGTTGGATGGAACAGATGCAGGCGCTCGGACAACAACAGCAAATGGTTCGACAGGCACTGGAAGAACTTCGCAAGAAGTATGAGCACATGCAGAACCTTCTCGGTGAGTTGTCCGGACTGGGCAAGGAGATGCAAGAAATCGAGGAACTGCTCAAGCAGGAAGAGACCGGAGAAAAAGTTCAGGAGAAGCAGGAACGGCTGCTTCAACGTCTGCTTGATGCTGAGAAGTCAGTGCGGGAACAGAAAGATGATCAGAAACGCAAAGCCGAGACCGCTCAGGAATACCAGACTCAGGACGCTCCTGCCCAACTGGATGATGCCAAGGCGCTTCTGCGCAAGAAGGCTCTCGAGAACAAAGCACGCCTGAACCGCGAGCGCATCTTGCCAGAGTATCGGGACGTCTTGAAGGATTACTTTCAGCGACTGTCGGAAGAGGCACTATAGCAGCAGTTAGTTCTTGCTCCAGGCTGGCAATGAAAGGGAGAGAAGCATTGAAATCCTCTATCAAGTTGAAGTGCAAGTGCATCGTCGTACTGAGTTGTGCGGTCATCTCACTGATCACTGTGTTCGAAGACGCATCAGGACAGCCCCTGAGTGTTGCACAGGATTCTCTGGGGAGTCTGCCTGCACTGAAGGACTACCAGGCAGGCCGCTCTTCCAGTTTTCAGAAAAGCGGAGGCAATTTTGACTATGTGCAAATTCCAGCAGGTGGCGAGATCTGCATGGCCAGCCTTGAAGGGCCTGGCATGATCACGCACATTTGGGTCACGCTGGGATATGGTGCACGTGCCGGTTACCGCAAACTGGTTTTGCGCATGTACTTCGATGACGCTCAGACGCCCTGCGTGCAATCACCCTTGGGAGATTTTTTTGGGCAGGGACACGCTCAGACGTATACCTATGAAAGCCAGCCCCTCTCCGTGGGAACGGAAGGGGGACTGAACAGTTTCTGGCAGATGCCTTTCTACAAGAATGCCCGCATCACGGTCACCAATGAAGGGCGTCAGAAATGCACGATGTTCTACTATTACGTTGACTATAGACGGTACGAGCATTTGCCTTCGAACCTGGGCATCTTTCATGCGGCCTACCGACAACAGTTCCCGTGTATTAAGGAACAACCGTATGTGTTGCTTGAGGCAGAAGGCCAGGGACATTACGTTGGGACTAATCTCTCCATCGAACAGCGAGAAGATGGCTGGTGGGGTGAAGGCGACGATCGGATTTTCATAGACGGTTCGGAGAAACCCATCATGCATGGCACAGGATCGGAAGACTATTTCTGCGGTGCGTGGGGATTTTCACATGAGTTTTCCCATCAGGAATACGGCCAGCCTTTGCGGGCAAAGATAGGCTCTGACGGAAAGCCGGAACGCTACTTTTCCGACATTCGCGGCGAAGATGCACGGAAATACCGATGGCCGACCGGATGGCTCAAAGGGGATATCCACAACGTCTATCGCTATCATGTCAGCGATCCGATTCCTTTCAGTCGTTCAATCCGAGTGGAGATCGAGCATGGAGCCGTCAACAATGAGCAGGAAAACAACTATTCGAGCGTGGCTTATTGGTATCAAACTGAACCGCATCGAACTCCACCTTCACTTGCCCCAGTCATGGAACGTATTCCCGACTTCCTGAAGCTTCAAGAGCGAGAGGGTTGTCTTTTTGAAGGTGAGGATTTCATTGACGTCGCTCATGCCAACAGTGGTGAGCTTCACGAAGCGGATATGTGGTTCTGGGGCAGTGGATGGAGTCGCATGGGCACTCTGATCTGGCGACCTGAGAATCAAGGAGACATTCTCGTGCTGCCTTTTGATATTCGGAATCAGGGTGACTATAGACTCGTCGTTGCGTCAACTCACTCGCAGGAAGGTGGGCGTTTCGAAGTCAGTTTGAACGACTACCTTTTTGAAACACCGCTTGATCTGTACTGGTCGGGTGCGTTTCCTGGGGTGCAGCAACACGCCTGTGGCGAGGTTGCTCTCGCAACGGGTGGTTACGAACTGAAGTTTCGGTATCTGGGGAAAGACCCAGACAGCAAGAAGGGTCATCTCGATTTGGACTACTTCCAGTTTCAGCCCTGTGAAGATGCCAGACGCTGACTTGTTTTGTTTCAGGCTGCCGAAAACTTACCCGAAAAACCGCCTGACTCTTTCGAACTGGCTATTCTTGGTTGCAGCCGGACGACGCAATCGCTATAATCCAAATCTGAGTGTCGCCAAGTCTGCTTAGGTCGGAGGTGCGTCGCGTATGGAGACATTGAGCCTGCTGTTCCGTGTCATGGCAGATGCCCTACCCTCAGGACCCACGTTGGGGCTTCTCCTGGTGATCCTTCTTTATCTTCTGTATCGAAGAACGCGTTTCACGTTGCTCTTTATTTTCACCTTTGCCTGTTTCTGGTCTGGGATTCAGTTCTCGGTCAATGAGCAGCTGAAGGTGCAATCGAATGTCGCGTGGACGTTTGTATGCGCCCTTTTGGGTTTTGTCGGTGTGATCTATGGGATTTATGTTTTCACGCAGGGAGAGTCGTAATCGCCCTTCTGGAGGAACGCGAGTATGGATAGAAGACAGTTCATTCGCAACACAGGCACTTTGCTCGGTGCCGGTCTGTGTGGAATAGGCTTGGGCAAGCAACGAGGTTGGGCTGAGGAGAGTTCGGCCGCTGCAACTCCAGCTCCTGAGAAGAGCGATTCTGCTTCGAAACTCGTTGTCGTGCGAGGAGCGGACACCCGGGCTTTGGTTCACAAATCCCTCGAAGCACTGGGGGGAATCGAGCAATACGTCAAATCCGGCAATGTCGTGGTGGTGAAACCCAACATCGCTTGGGACAGAACCCCGGAACAAGCAGCCAACACGCATCCTGAGATTGTTGCGGCTGTTGTCGCGCTGTGCATGAAAGCGGGAGCCAAACAGGTGAAGGTTTTTGACAACACCTGCAATGACGCCCGAAGAAGCTATGTGACTTCCGGTATCGAGGAAGCCGCCAAGAAGGAAGGCGCGACCGTCAACTTTGTGGATGAGCGGCTCTTTCGCAAAGTGGCGTTTCCAAAGGGAAAACTGGTTCAGGAATGGGAAGTCTATGGCGAAGCGTTGGATGCTGATGTGTTCATCAACATTCCCATTGCCAAGCACCACAGCCTGAGCAAACTCACCATGTGTATGAAGAATCATTTTGGTGTCATGGGGGGACGCCGCGGCTTGCTTCACCAGGACATTGATCAGCGCATTGCCGACTTGAGCACACTTCTCAAGCCACAGCTGAGCATTCTGGACGCCACTCGGATTCTCAAAGCCAATGGGCCGACAGGTGGAAACCTGGAAGACGTTCAGGTACTCAACACGCTGATCGCAAGTACAGATCCGGTTGCGGTAGACAGTTACGGGGCGACCCTTTTCGGACTCAAAGGCGACGAAATAGGCTACATCAAGATCGCCAATGAAATGGGACTGGGGAAGATGTACCCGAGTGAGATTCAGGCGCTCGAATTGGCTGTCTGATGGTCTCAGCGTCTGTACTGCTGCGGCTTCGTGCAGAGATGAGAAGAATCATGGGGAGTAACCAAATCCCCTCTTCGTCCGTTCAAGAGTAAGAAACCTCAACTGATGATTTCCACCCAGTATCTCCTTGTCCAAGGCAAGGTTCTGTTGAGGCTTTCAGAGACTGGGGGCGTAAAGGTTTCGACGGAGGTGATTAGTCAGAGTAGATGCCTGTCGGGGTTTCCCTTTGCCTCGTTAATAATGAAGGGAAATAAGTGTAACTGCAAACGAAACACTTCCACTGGCTGCCTAATCGTGTAGCCACGCTCCCTTGACCTGGGCTCCTTCGGGTCAAGAACGAGTGTCATAATGGAGGAGATAGCAAGACGGAGTGCTTCCGGCTGTCGAGCGAAACCAAGGAGGCTGGCCTGACTGATTTTCCTGTCCTTGGGGAAGGTCAGGCGAGAATAAAACAAGGACTACACAGGTAGTATCTTTCTGGCAACACTTTCGGACGCGGGTTCGATTCCCGCCGCCTCCACCAGCCTTCGCCAAGGCTTCGGCTGGCAAGCCGGAGACTTAACGAGGGAGGGCGCTTACCAAAATAACGGATATCGCCTGACGGCACGGAGCCTACTCGATGTGAAATACGTTTACCTTCTTCAGAGCCTCAATCACCCAGACCAACGCTATGTTGGCTTGACAGATAACCTCGACCAGCGATTGA
>JAKQFZ010000430.1 GCA_029558215.1 Candidatus Omnitrophota bacterium | reverse complement strand
AGCCGCTCGACCAGTTCCTTCTTCCACTGGCTGACCTGCACCGGATGCACCTCGTGCTCCCGGGCGATCTCGTTGACCGTCTTGAGCCCCTGCACCGCCTCCAAGGCCACGCGGGCCTTGAACTCCGCACTGTGCTGCCGCCTCTTGCCCATCTCCTGGTCCTCCTTGCGTTGTCGCAGGAGACCACTTTACATAACTAAGCCCCTGGTCTCAAATCCGGGGTCCGGCGCTTACCCCCCGGAAGGGGGCGCGGCGACGCGTGGCGAGGCACCCTGGTCAGGGTTGCCCTGAACTTCCTTCCACAAGTACACGCGTCCGGCTGAGGCACGCTCAACGTCTGACAGGGCAAGAAATGGCCAAGCCTCGATATCCCCGCCGCACATCCAGGTGTGAATCCGCAGCCTGATGTGACCAGCAAGACCGAACGTGAGCAGGGAGAGAATAAACCACGGAATCTCACGAAAACCAACTCTACGCGGCCAAGAATACTCCTCGCCTGACTTAAGAAAAAGTATCCATCGCGCCACGATCTCCTTGCTCGCTTTCGGAAGTTTCCATTTGCCGGTCATCTTGTGGGTGCTCAAGTCATCGTACATGTACCAAGCACCGCCTGCATATATCTCCCAAATAGCCGCATCTTTGCTCCGTTGGAGATCACTGCCATAGAGACGATCTTCGAATTCATCATTGGTTATGATCCCATCTGCCAAGTTGCGAATCAACTCGGCAAGCTTGTCTCGTGCGCGACGGTCAATCATCTTTCTTCCCCCGAACGATTATGGTGAGGCGCCGGCGGAATCGCCGGTTGCCTCGACTATTTGGTTAGGATTTTTAATTCTTATTGATAGTTTTAGCAGGCCAAACAATGCCCCAAGACCAGAAACAGAATACAACCCAATCAATCCACCTGCAAATAACTTAGGGATAATGATTGAATTCCAAAAATCCCAACGGGTCGGTTCGTAGCTGATTTCAGGCGATTCCATTGCTGCTGCAATGACAGGACTTCTTTGCCATTCTTCATAATTGATTCCCCAAAAGGCAAAATAGCATGCGAAAAATATCATGGCAGAGAAAAGGAATGGTAAAATCTTCTTAGATATTCCAGATTTATCCATAAGCCATGAGAATAGACAAACTGTCACTCCGCTGATAACCACCATCATGAGAAGAAATATAAGCGGATGATAGTGCTGGCTTTCATAAATTCGCTTAGAGAGAAAAGCTGGCCAAGCGCCTATTATCATCCCCATCGCAAGCCCTCGAACTTCAAAACCAGGGAAGACAAATAAAGCGATTGCGAACACTGCCCATGTGCCTATAAAAATTATACGATTTCTTATCATGGCCTTGATATCCTGCACGCCGATTTTGGGGCTCCTACTGTTGTTCCGTCACAGCTTGAACTCCGGCTCGCCACGCTCTGCAATCGGAGTCTTGAGCGTGTTTTGGATGTGCTCGCGCAGTACGCGGATCTTGTTCCTGAATTCCACGATGTCAGTCTGCTCAAGCAGGTTCCACCAGTCGAGATAGTCCTCGGGATCTTCCTCTATCTCCTTCACGTCGGCGAGGATGCCCGCGAGGTACGCATCCTCACCTCGGTATTGACTGCAGGCGGCACCGATTTCCGACTTGAGGACGTCGGTCGCATCATCGGCGAGGCGGATGCAGTCGTACGCCATGGGGGTGAGATAGCCGGTATCCATTCTTATTTTCCTGCCCCAATCGACTGCGCTCACCTGTCGGCATGGAGCGGAGCGGAATGGCGTTCAGGTGGAGCGACTGGTTATGAAGTCAATGCCCAAAAGCCGAGCACTGTGAAAAACGGTTAGGATCTCCACCAGATTATTCGTTAATCGATATATGATGCGGTAATTGCCCAAGATAATTTCTCTGATGTCCGGTTGGTTGATTTCGGGAACCGTCCGACCGGATTCCGGAAACGCTTGAAGCCTTTGAACCGCATCAAATGCCTTGACCGCAAATAACTGTGCGTAATGGGAACTGTCTCTGGCAATGTAGCAGGCAATTGCCTCAACATCGTCCAACGCCTGAACAGTCCACCTTATTTCAACCATTTTCGCATTCTCTTTTCGGCTGCCGCGTGCGAAATTGTCTGACCCGCATCGGCTTGGCGACAGCCTTTCTCCACCTTGAAGAGCAGGTAAAGGCGCTCCATGGCTTCCTCAATCGAGGTGTTGTCAGGAAGATTCTTCACCGCCTGGAGAATATTTTCCTTTTCGCTTATTGCGACCGGCATTGGCGGGCTCCCGCGTTTGGATTTCTATGGCTGGCTATGCATCCAGAGAAAAAGATAGCCCGCCCGAACGAGAAGGCAAGTCGGCGAGCAAATGATTCGTCCTGCCAAGGTTCCAGAATTCTTCGCCTAGGAATTCGAATCCTTCGTTAACGTAATTTTGCATCTTTGGCATCTGAACGCGTCAGTTTTCCTGTTTGGCTTTAGAACTTTCTCTTGATTGAACCAAAGAGACTGGTAAGACCATCCGATAAGCAGGAAAGACCATAGTTCACCCTTGATTTCAGCCAATCCTTTCTTCATGGGAGAAGAACATATTGGGCATAGAAATTGTTTATGTGCTTTTTTCATAACGTCGCAAATCAGCGGCGCGGTACTCCGCGTACGCTGGATTTGGCTTGTTGGATGATCCGTTAAGCGAAGAAGGCGGCCAGTGCCTCCTCGATGCGGCCTGCTGCGACACGAAACACCGCCATCTCCTCGTCGGTGATATCCTTCGCATGAGCGTCTACCCGTAGTTCGTTGATAGTGCCCAGGTCGCGCTCTACCTTCTCCCTGTCACGGCCGAGGATGTTGCTGAAACATTCCCAGTGCTTTCTGATCAGCTTTGGTAGGTCGGAGAACAGAATCCCCGACTTGTTGCCATCGAATAGGTCGCGGTACGAATAGCCACCACAGCGCGAGGCTCTCGGGTTGCCCAGAATGGCAAGGACGCTGTCCCGAGCGCCAGCTTCGCCGAGTTGCGCTAGCAACTGCATCCTGCAAAGCTGTCGCAGCCGTTGCTCCGTGTCGTTGCGACGTTCTGATATTTCCGAACGTTTCTCCTCAATGGACATGGTGAGCTTCTTGTACTTCTCCTTTGCCGCGAGGTGACGACGAATCACTTCGATGCGAAAGTCAAAGCGCTTATCGACTTCCTGAAGCACCCCATATCCCAAGAGATGATTGGTGTAAAGGGGACTGAGTTCGGCGAATTCCTGAAACGTCTTGTAGTCTGCACGCGATAGCATCCTCAGCATCTCGAACTCATCGTTGAAATACTCACGCAAGACGCTGAGGATCATCTCCAGGAACTGAGTGTAGTCCCGAAGAAAGATACCGACTGCACGGGAGTATAGAGTCTTGTCTACTCGGACCGGTCTCTCAAAGTCAGAGATGCGATGTATTACACTGCAAACATGTCGCATCAGATAGGGATGTCCGCCGCAATCCTCTGTCAGTTTGCCGTAAATGACCTCGTCAAATTTCAGGCCCATGATCCTACCAAGGCGACGCACCATTTCTCTGGTTTGCGGCACATCGAACCCCGGGATGTATTCCAGTGGCACCTGCGCAAAGAGTGGATTGTCGGCGGTGCCGACAGTCGGCAATTCGACGCACAGAGGGTTCGTTCCCACGAGGAGATACGAGAACAGTCCGGAGGAGGACTGAAAGAGGGAGCGAATGGTTTGCCAGAACAAAACAAAGTCGCCGCCCTCACGCCAGTGTTCGCTTGGCGAGACAGTGGGCGTGATGTTCTCGACCTCGTCGAAGATCAGCATGATCGTTTTCGATCCCAACTGCTCCGACATTCGGCGCAGGTGTTTCTCGAAAAGCACCGGGGCTTGGGTCTCAGAGTAAGCTTCTAACTGCCCCAACCTTTCGTCCAGGTTGTTCTGTGTACGGACCGCCGTTAGGACGTGATGAAGCGCGTGATTCCATCTGAGCCTGTGGAAAGCGGGCGTTTGGCAGTCAATGAAGGCGGACACGCCGTCGACCTTCTGCAGTCCTCTTTGAACACCGAAGATCACCGATGTCTTGCCGGTCTTTCTGAGGCCAAACAGGCCCGACACTTGCTGTGATCTGTGGCGATTAATCAGAGAGTGCACGAGGTCGGTTCGACCAAAGAAGTAGAGATCCTTTTTGAGGGGGCTCTCAGACGCGAAGAGGTCGCGCGCGTAGAAATGCTCGATGAAGCGATTGCGGAAGAAGTACGGATCAGAATCGTTGTCTCCAAGTTCCGCGTATGTAAACGGTATGACAATCTGCGCTTCTTGATCGTTCTTGAGGAGTTCTTTCAACTTCACCGCGATGTCAGGATCCTTGCTGACAAGGACGCTACAGATACGCTCGATGCGCAGGGCTTGGTGTTTTGAAGTTGCCTTGGTGATGGCGTCCAGCGTGCGTGGTTCGAAATTCTCATAGGGGCTGAACAGAAGAATCATCTCACGGTCGATGTTGAACATCTCCTGAAAGATGTCGGTCGGCTTGATCAGCGCGTATCGGTAGTTACTAGTTGGTGACATCCATATCTCACTACCCCCGTTGGTGACGTACCAATCCTTGGCAAACCTAGCGATGATCTGCCTTTCCTGATCGTCAAAGTGCGTCAGCGTGGCGAGGGGATTGATCCCCGGCCAGACTTTCTCCTGAGATGTCGTCTCGTCCATCGGGTCTCCTTCTTCCTTGCATCCAACCGTGGCCATCACCGGCGGGAATGGAGCGCAGCGGAATTCCCGTCCGTGTGCATGGCATGGTTAGCCATCTGTTCCTGTCCTGTAGCTTCGCCCTTTTCCGGTTCCGGGGTGGGGCTCATGCTCTCCTTCAAGGTGCAGGTATTTATCAGGCACTGGTTGGGTTGGCTCTGGTTCAGGGATTTCAGTGCATCTCGGTATTTGGAGCGTCAGCTTAACTTTAGCCTCGCGTTCAAATATTTGTGTGCCAATCTCGCGTGCGAGAATCTCGCCCATCAGCGAAGGTACGGCGTTGCCAATCTGCCTTTGTATTTCTGTCCTTGGGGCATCGATTACGAAGTGCTTCGGAAACGTCTGGATCGCTGCCATCTCCTGCCACGATAGCTTTCTGTTATTCCAGTGAAAAGGGCCAACGGCTGAGCCGGGCTGAGCCTGAATCGTCCAGCTAGGAAGTCGTTTTGATAGCTTCAACAAGAAGCTCCAATAACGAGTCCGCCACCCAAAGAGTGGCAGCCCGCACTTGCGGTCCGTGTGCCAAAGGTAGTTCTCGCCTTCAGGAATGGAGGGTAGCAAATCCGCCCACTTGCCGCCAACCTTCAGCTTCTGGTTCTGGTCGAGAGGGATCTTGCCGATAGCTTCCCATGCCGACACGTAGGGCATGATGCCCATATCGCCAAACAGCGATGATTCCGCTTCTTCCGAAGGAATGTGTGTAGGGTCTGGAAATCTGAATCGCACGCCGCTGCGTGATGCAACGAGGAAGAAGCGTACCCGAAGTTGAGGAACTCCGTAGTCTGCAACATTGAGTACAGACCATGACGGGATGTAGTGCAGTCCGGTATTCCGGTTGATGTCCTTGATGCGCTCGATAATGAACTGAAACCCTTCTTCTTTCCCGTTGTAGTTCAAGCCATGGACGTTTTCTAAGAGGAACGCATGCGGCTGCAGCTCTTCCACAAAGCGGAAGTACTGTTCGAGGGTATTGGCACGGGGATCTGCGAGGCGGAGCGTATCGCCCTTACTCCAGTATGCAGATTTCGAAAATGGTTGACATGGAGGGCCGCCTATCAGCACATCGCATGCCCCCGGCTTGGAACCGATGGACTCCTTGACGGTTGATGTGCTGACCTCTTCGATAGGGGCATGAACTACGTTCTGCCGCTGATTGAGGCGAAGGGTCTCACATGAGAACTTGTCATAGTCGTTCGCAAAGCGAACGGAGAATCCCGCTGCCTCAAATCCGTAATCCAGCCCGCCACAGCCGGAAAACAGACTCACGACTTGAAGGTCAGATTTCTGGGTCGTACACAATTTCTGTCTTCTTTCGATTGATGGCCTCAATGATGTCGCCGAGGCTTTTGCCAACGATCCTGTCAAAGACCTCAGTCCATGGCTTCGTTTCCTCGGCAACCGAGATATGCACATTGACTTCGGCGCTTGCGCCGGTTCCCCATGCACGGAGGCCGATGCCCGGAGTGCGCTTCGGTTGCTTCTGGAGAATTCTAATCGATTTGCGAGCAGAAATCAGTCTGAATTCTGGATTCGCAAACTCTTGGCGAATGCTTTCCCAGTGTCTCGTTGTGATTCCGTAGACGAACTTATCCTCGGCATCTCGGATTCGAGTTCCCGAGAAGTCGTTCAGAATTCGCCATACGATCGCCTCGTTCTCATCGAACAACGGGATAAGGTGAGTATTGATCGAATCTACAAGACCATAATCAATGGCTACTGCATATAGGAGATTGGGTTCCTTTTCAATCGCGTCGTATGCCTTGTAGACTGGGATTGGAATGCAGTCATCGGGCTCCAAGCCGACAAGTTGCTTCGCGCTCTCGAAGCGGGTTCCCGCATTTTTGACGTTGATCGGAAGACGCAAATCGCCTTCGGTCAGCGTGAAATCGACAAGCGTGTGCCCGGACTCCCTGTCATCTTCGTAATCGACCGTGTTCCGCTTTGCACGTAGCGCATCAACTTGTTCAAGGAAACGTTGTTCGGTAATTGCGGCTGGGAACATCTTGGTGATAGGGTTTTCGGCCGATCCAGTCTTGGTCCGAGCTTTGATGTGTCTAAGAAAGCCGCTTGTCGCCAACGTTGGAACCAGTTCTTCTGCCTTTGTTAGGGAGTAGCAGTTCAGGTCGTATAGATGCCGTGCGATGTCATTGTGATCCTTGCTTCCCTCAACGGCCCAGAGGTAGGCCTGAGCGAGTCCCGCGCCGACCCATCGCGAGTCGGGCAGCACGGCAACGATTGCCTTGGCGGCTTGTTCATCAGTGTATTTCGTCATGTGTTCTCTTTTTTCTTGTGGCTAACGTCACGGCTGTGGCGCGGGTTTCCCGTCGCCACCAGCCGTTGGTTGTGGCTTCCTGTCTTTCTTGGCAAACAACTCCTGGATTTCCTTCTTCTTTTCGACTGGCTCAATGCGGACAATCGCAAACATATCTTCTTTCCCTCGCCCAGAGACCAACAGCAGAACTCGGTCGTTGGCTCTGGTACGAAGTTCTTGGCCTGAACCGGTGTAGTTGGCATAGCTTACGTGGATTTCCGGATGGCCGGGGGCGTGAAACTCTTCGTATTTCCCCCTGATCTCGCCTTCGATCTTCTCTCCGGCAACCGCTTCCTTCACCTGAGCCAAGACTTCGAGAGTGTTAGGGCCATCGACCTTTGACGAGGTCTTCACCTCCTTGACCCACACCTCGACAACGGAGACGGCCTTCCCGATGGTAGTCTGCAGATCATCGTATCCCGGCAACTCCGTGGCGATGACAGGAATGGCAGCGCCCAGAACCGCCACTGCCAAGGCGCAGATGTGTTTCATGGTCATCATCTCTTTGCCCCAACCGTGGCCATCACCGGCGGGAATGGAGCGCAGCGGAATTCCCGTCCGTGTGCATGGCATGGTTAGCCATCTGTTCCTGTCCTGTAGCTTCGCCCTTTTCCGGTTCCGGGG
>JAKQFZ010000425.1 GCA_029558215.1 Candidatus Omnitrophota bacterium | reverse complement strand
GGGGGATTTGCGGAATCCACGCGGGATTGGTCGCCAACCCCATCTGTTGTCCGTGTAGGGGCGCGCCCCTACGTCGTGAATCAGCGTCACAGAACCGCCATGACGGTGTTGCTGGGGTCACCTTCGCCCGCCTTGTTGATGGCGATGACCCGGTACTCCCATTCCTTGCCACGCTCAGTCGGATCGAGACTGTAAGCACCCTGTCCGAAGCCACGGTTCCAAACACTGCACGGTCTGGTCGTGATCGAGTGTGTTTGTGTAGATGAACACAATTCGGTTTTCCAGAAGCAGGGAGTCGGTCACATCTTCAAAATCAACGAGGAGGTAAGAGTCCCCATTTCGTCTCATTCTGGTCATCATCCAAACATTGGTCTTGGCAAGATGATCGGTGAAGATGCTCAAGAGTCGGCCTTGCTTGTTGCGGGATACCCAGTTGACGAACTGCTCCAGACGCTGGTAGCTGGAATCCAAGAGCAGTACTTCTCGAATATGGTCTTCGATTCCGCCATGTTCCAGGATGAATGAATTCGCCCTATAGGCTCCGCTGTGACCAGACAGGATGACTTTGCCGAGGCGTTTTGTCTGAATCTTGCCCTCGTTGAGAAGGACATCCAAAGCCTCTTTGAGAAGGTGCTTGATGGCGTTTGGCTCTTCGATTTGTCCCGCGCCGGAATCAGGTGAGTCCTTGGGACCTTCGGGAAAGACAAGAATGGCGTTCTTTCCTGAGTTGAGAAGATGCTCTCGGATTCTGAACTCCTCAAACGCCAGTCGAATGTTCTTTCTGTGTCCGTGAAAGTAGACCACGACATCTGTCTCTTCAGTCGGGCGGTATCCTCTGGGAATGAAGAGCGCGACACTTGAATCAACATAGTGCGGTTCTTTTGGGTAGAACTTGCCATCTTCGGCGTCATATCCCTTTTCACGGCTCGAATGCGGATATGGAGCATTTTTCATAGGAACAATGGCCGTCTCACCCAAATCGGAGCCTTCCCAAAGGGGTGTTGTTGTGGAGTTCCCTTGAGTTTCTCTGAGATTCATCTCGTCGCCTTTCTGTATGCTGAGTTTGCTGGACTGCCGGGAATATATCACATGAAACCACATGGGAACAAAACAGCCGTTCCAGCAACATTTGTGTTAGGATAGAGCCAAGAAACTCGATCAAGAAGAAGAGTCTTGAGAAGGAGACTGTCCAATGACTGCCAAGTACATGATTCGGATGTGTCTATGCGTGGTTCTATTCCTGAGTGCTTTCCCAATACTTTCGATGGCCAAACAACCAAGTCTAAGGGCCAAAGCAGGCGCCTACTACTTCGAAGGATGGACGGGAAAGACGTTTCATCTGACTGAGAGACTGAAGAACGAGTTCTTTGACCGCGAGCCCGTGTGGGGTTGGAACGACGACTCGCGCAGGATTATGGAGAAGCAGATCAAGTATGCCGCCGACAACGGCCTGTCATTTTTTGCGTTCGATTGGTACTACCCTGAGGAAGAGAACAAAGAAACGCCTCTCAACAACGGTCTGGAGCACTATCTTCGTGCGCGTTCAAGAAAGAGAATGGAGTTCTGTCTTCTGGTGGCAAACCATGCTGGATTTCGGATTGGACCGAAGGAATGGGATATCGTTTCGGAGAAGTGGATCGAACTGTTCAAGCAGCCAACGCACCTGAAGGTCAATGGAAAACCGCTGTTGATCTTTTTTGCGCCCAATGAACTCTACAAAGCGTTTGGAGGCCCGGAGGGGGTCAAACAGGCCTTTGACAGCCTCAGGAGCCGCGCCGTTGAAGCGGGGCTTCCTGGTGTCATGATTGCAGCCTGCACGGTACCTGGTCCTGATGACAATCGAGATATCCTGACTGGCCTTGAGGCGTCGGGTTACGATCTCCTGACCGGATACAATTACCATGGACATCCTGCAAGACCGGGCGCTCCCAATCTGAGACCGTTCGCCGAAATGGTCGAGGGACATATCGGGGTCTATGATCGCTTTGCGGCAAAGGCCAAACTCCCTTACATCCCTGTCATCACGGTCGGTTGGGACAAGAGACCCTGGGAAGAGTACGGACTTCCAGAGGAGAGCCAGTCTGTCTACTATCCCGACACGACGCCTCACCAGCTGAAGGAATTCGTCCGAAGGACTCTTGATTGGATGGATGCCCATCCTGGCAATATCACTGAAGAACGATTGCTGCTTCTGTACGCCTGGAATGAAAACGGCGAAGGGGGCTATCTCACTCCAACCAAGACGATGGGAGACAGTTCTCTTAAGGCGGTCTATAATGCACTGAAGAAATAGGTGGCGGAGAGGAAGGGATTCGAACCCTTGGTGAGCTTTTGGCCCACACACGATTTCCAATCGTGCACCTTCGACCAGCTCGGTCACCTCTCCAAGCAGATAAGACAGAGGAATATAACGTGACAGGTGCCAACGGTCAACCCCAGATTGAGTCGTTGCCACAAAAGGGCTCTAGGCGTCCTCGTGTTTGGATCGAAGAATCCGCTCCACCCAATAGGTTGGACGACGCGACGTCTCATGGTACGTTCTGACAAGCATTTCCGCCAGAAGCCCCATGGAGACAAACTGAACACCCAGAATCACCAGGAGAATCCCAAGAAGCAGAAGGGGTCGCTCTGCCAATGGATGCCCCTGAATCTTCTTGATGGTCAGATAAATGTTGATGACTATGCCCAACAGAAAGGAGCCCAGCCCGAACACACCGAAGACCTGCAGCGGTCTTGTCCCATAGCTGAGAAGGAATTTTAGCATCAGAATGTCGAGAAAAACCCGGTGTGTTCTGGAAAGACCGTACTTGCTCTTCCCTGCTCTTCTTTGCCAGTGCTTGACTGGAATTTCGGTAATCTTCGCCCCGAACTGGCTCGCCAGAACAGGAATAAAGCGGTGCTGTTCGCCGTACAATCGGACAGATTCGATCACTTCTTTTCGATAGGCTTTCAGCGTACAACCCGTGTCATGCAGAGGGACTCCGGTTGCCTTGCGCAGGAGCCAGTTTGCGATGGCGGAAGGAAGTCGCCTGATAACGCCTTCTTTGCGCTGTGAGCGGAATCCGCTCACAATGTCATAGCCTTCTTCGAGACGTTCCAAGAGTCGGGGAATGTCTGTCGGATCATTTTGAAGATCACCGTCCATTGTAACGATGACCTTTCCCTGAGCATGATCAAAACCTGCCTGAAGTGCGGGACTCTGTCCAAAGTTGCGACGAAATCGGATTGCCCGAATGCCGTTCCAACGCTCGACAGCCTCACCAAGTACTGCCTCTGTGCCGTCTGTGCTGCCATCATCAACAAAGATGACTTCAAACGAACAGCCCAGACCTGCAAGCACAGTCACCAAACCCTCGCAGAGAGGGATAATGTTCTCCCGCTCATTGAAAACGGGAATTACAACGGAAAGATCCATCGTTCAAAAAGGCTCCTGAGCCAAGCACAATGCTCTCGTTTGTGGCGAAAGGACACCCACAGGGGAAAGACAGGAAACTCTTGTGATTCCTATCATCGTTGAGAGACAGTCTTGGACTCCAACCCTGCCTTTGCCAGAACGTAATAAAGCACTGCGCCAACGATAAACGCGACAAGCGGAGCGGCAGGCACGCTAAAGAGTCCGACCAAAGGAGCCATACCGACGACAAAACCAACCGCCCAGGAAATCCAACCGGCAAGGTTCCATCCCTCACGCGGTCCCGCCCATTTCTTGCCGCTGAGCCAGAAATCTACGACCATGGCGCCACAAATTGGACCAAAAGAAGCTCCGATAACCGTGAACACTTGTAACAGCTGACCTGCCCATCCGGTCACAGCGAGGATGATGCTCACGAGAGCGCCAATTCCAACTGAGACAAAGGGATTGACCTTCGGCAAAGTTGTCTTGAAACTATTTGCAGCGATGAACGAGCTGAAGCACGCAGCTGGGAAGGCAGCAATAGCCAGAAGCAATCCCATAAACTTACCGATCGCCTGGGATCCCATGATGTGAGACATAAAGTCAGCGTTCGACGGGTCAAGCGCATAAATCTTCGTCAACCCGAACCCACCGGCACTAATCAGAATGGCAGCGCCACCGGTGAAGATGATTGCCAGAGCAATTCCGAATATGCCGCCGTAGTTCACATCAGACTCGTCTCTGCTGTTGGTCCCAAAATCAACCCCTGCAGCACCGGCAGTTGCGAAAAAGCCAACGATGTAGGTGATGCAAAGGGCAATAACACCCCAAACGCTCAAGGCACTCGCTGCCTCTGAAGGAGCATTTTGAACCAGTTCTGCAGCATTAAAGCCGCCCAAACCACCCAACGTCTTCGCAAGCAGTACAAGCAGAATAACAAATGGAATCAAAGGAAGGTACGTCGCCACCTTGGCAACATACTGAATTCCCTTCAGCCCCAAAAACGCCGCCAGCGCTGCCCAGACGATGGCAATAATCTTTTGAGTGATGACAAGATCCCCTTGGCCGAAAAGCGGTTTCAATAGAATGGATGCGAAAAAGGCGTTGACGCCAAGCCACCCGAACTGAAGAACTCCCATGAGGAAGCCAGGCATCAGAAAGCCACCGTTTGCGCCATAGGTCGAGGAACCAACGACATAGAGCGGAAGACCCGTCTTCATGCCCAGGAGCCCAGGGATCTTGTAGAAAAGGAAGTGACAGATCAGAGCCGACAGAACCAGCCCCAACAGGGCAACTCCAACACCTTGAGACAGCGTCCCTCCGGCAAATTTCGCACCACCGCTTGCCATACCGCTCCAAAAGACGAACCAGAGGAAGATACCGGCATACGTTGGCGCAGTGTTCTTGTACCACGGTGCTCGATTCTCAGGCGGGTTCGGCTTTGCCATCTGAATGTAACTCGGCAGTTTCTCGCTCATACTTCTGTTCTCCTTTTGAATGAAATACGTCTCTCGCCGGTCAGCTCATCAGCCGACTCAATGGTTCGTAGCATACACCAAATGACAAAGTCGGCAAAGAGTTTTCTCCGAACGAGCAGATCAAGGTGTGTAGAACAAGAATGCTTTCTGATTCGTTGGAGGCATTTTGTTGGTCATCCCCATTTGCGCTTTCGCTCCCATCCCGCTAGTCTCTTTCTCAATGCGTTCTTGCGCACGATGTTGAAGTCGCATTCAGGGAGGCAAATAATGCTCAGGATTGCCATTATTGTTTTCGCGTTCATGCTGCTGCCTTTCAGAGTACAGGCCAAGGAGATCACCTTGGTCAAGTCCGGCAAAACTGCCTATACGATCATCGTTGCTTCGGATGCTTCGCCCTCGGAACTTCACGCGGCGCGAGAGCTGCAGGATTTTGTCGCTCAGATGAGTGGTGCTCAGATGCCCATCCTGACGGATGCATACCCGCTACCGGAGAAGGCCGTCGTTCTTGGTGAGAACAGGTGGTCTCAGACTCTTGTGCCGGATTTGAACGTCAAGGAACTTGCCAAGGAAGGATATATTCAAAAAACCGTTGGTGAGCATCTTGTGATCACTGGAGGCAAGCCCCGCGGAACGCTGTTCGGTGTGTATGGCATTCTTGAGGATCATCTGGGTTGCCGATGGTTCACACCGGACTGCAGCAGGATTCCCAAGTCCAAAACGATTGTACTCTCCGAACTGGATGAACGCATCATTCCTCGACTTGAGTATCGTGATCCTTTCTATTCTGATGGCTTTGACGGGGACTGGGTTCTCCGGAACCGCATGAACTCCTCGCGCGCCGCCGGTGTTGAGTCCAAGGGGGGCAAGGTTCAATTCAGTGACCTTGCTTTTTGTCACACATTTTTTGCGCTCGTGCCACCTTCGAAGTACTTTGAAGAGCATCCTGAGTACTATTCAGAGATCAATGGAAAGCGCCAAACATCCTGGGCGCAACTGTGCCTCACGAATCCTGATGTTCTGCGCATCGCCACTGAACAGTTGAAGGAATGGATTCGAAACGACCCGAAGGCAGACATCTTCTCGGTGTCCCAGAACGATTGGGGTGGCAATTGTCAGTGCGCTTCCTGTCGTGCAATCGATGAAGCGGAAGGAACGCCAGCAGGTTCTCTTATCACGTTCGTGAACGCTGTCGCTGATGAGATCGCCAAAGAGTTCCCTTCTGTAACCATCGAAACGCTGGCCTATCAGTATACACGCAAGCCGCCGAAGACAATAAGACCCCGTCCGAATGTGGTTGTTCGTCTCTGCACTATTGAATGCTGCTTCGGTCATCCCCTCGGACAGGATGACTATCCGCACAGTGTCTCATTCCGCAATGATATCATCGGATGGCACAGACTCATGGATCGGCTCTACGTTTGGGACTATGTAACAAACTTCGCCCATTATCTGATGCCGTTTCCCAACCTTCGTGTGCTTAAGCCCAATATCCAGTTCTTTGCAGACAACGGGGTGAAGGGCATTTTTGAAGAAGGGAACTATTCTGCCGGTGGACATGGCGAGTTGGCGGCACTTCGGACTTACCTGATGGCGAAGTTTCTGTGGAATCCGGACTATGACTATGAGATTGCGTTGACTGAGTTTCTGGAAGGGTACTACGGAAAAGCCGCTGGAGAAGTTCGAGAGTACATTGACTTGATTCATGACCGTCTCGCGGCGACGGGCAACCATCTGACCATCTACCATGCTCCAACGGAGAACCACCTCGACGCGGTGACGATGGAGAAAGCCCAATGCATTCTGGACAAAGCGGAGCGGAAAGTTCGTCGCAATCCAGTTTTGCTTCAACGAGTACGCGAGGTTCAAACGGGGATTCAGTACGTCCAACTGGCGACGGGTCGCACCGTGACACCGATAGTCTACGAAGTCCGCGATGGCAGATATCGTCCATCGAAGAAGAGTCCAGCCCAGGGCGTGTCGGAACAGTTCACATCAACGGTTCTGGCAGCAGGGATCACGGAGATTCGTGAAGGCGCAAGCATTCACACGTTTTTGGACTCGATTTCAAGACTTCCCAGAGGCGAGTTTGATCTTTTCTCCAGGCAGACATCCGGCGCT
>JAKQFZ010000423.1 GCA_029558215.1 Candidatus Omnitrophota bacterium | reverse complement strand
TGTGATTCTGGATCAACGTACGAATGGGAAGTTGCATGTGCTTGACGTAGGAGAAACTGGCGAAATCAAGACACGGATTGATGGCCACGAGCGCAAGGAGGACTGGGAACGACAACGCTCTGGAACCATTGTTTTTGCCGTTTACTACACTCCGGGGTGGAGTAATCAGCAACGGCGAGATCTGGAATCACAGATTCGCGACACTTACTCGCCTCCCTGCGGGGATCGATAGACAGAAAAGGAGTTGTTGAGATGACAAACGCAGTTGACAAAACCCGTTTTAAGACCGGCGAAGAAAGCCCGTGGCACGCCCAATATCGCTTCGATGGCTATTTGGACGGTTCCAGGCATCCCTCGCCGACCTCTGAAGAACACGAAATCGAGTTGGAATACGATGAGCACTTTCCACCAATCCGATCAGCCAGCAAGGGATGTTGGTGGATGCTGCTCTACAAACGCTGAAAGGAGACTCTAGCGATGTCCAAGAAGAATGTCCACGTTGTGCCCCATTCAACAGGATGGGCGGTCAGGATTGAAGGCAATGAACGGGTTTCATCCCTTCACTCAACGAAGCAGCAAGCCATGGAGATTGCCCGAAACAGAGCACGAGACGACGAAGTGGAATTGGTCATACATGGAAGGAATGGCCAAATTCAGGACAAGGACAGTTATGGCCCTGACCAATGTCCGCCGCGTGATTCCAAGCATTGAACGGTTCTCAGTGTTGAGTCCCTCACCAGGCGGATATCACCTTGGTGAGGGACTTCCACACAGCTGCCATAGAGCGTCGCTGTTCTGCACTGGCGCGACCTTGTCGCAATAGAGTGCCCACACTTTGTATTTGGATTGAGGCCAAGCGGCGTTCCTATGCCGCCTTCCACTCCGCCAGGACGATCAGCGGAATGATCGCGGCATAGAATTTCCATGAAAGAAACGATACGCCAAGCAGCGCCAGCACCGTACCGAGAGCCAGGTAAAGAGCGTAATTCTTGAGAAAAGCCATCTCGACCTCCTGAAACGTTCCCTATGCTTTCAAAGCGTTGTGACTTCCACCTGCAAGCGCGATAGTGTGTATGGTAATCAAGTCCGGTGCTACAACTCATCTCCCGTTGGGGGTGGGACGTCCGGCACACGCGCCAGGATTCGATCAAGGTTTCGCCGGTCGCCACGGGCATGGCGCGTTTCCATGTCATCCCCTGCCCACTTCTTGCGGATCTTGGCCGACATCTCGCGCCAGTAAGCAAGTTCCTGATCTCGGCTCATACCCCGTGTTTCCTCAAAAATCCGTTGCGCTTGGGAATCCTGAAATTCCACACAGTCAAACGTCTTGAAAAGACGTGGAGCCATTAAGACTGATTTTTGCCGTAGATGGCTCCAAACAGACTCTACGTTCCGAATTTCCTTCGCACAAGGAATGGTCATTTGTGAAGACCGCAATTCTCCGTTTGGATCAACATGCAATTCGGAAACTTGATCCTGTCGCCCCGCATCCAATGGCTTTGCGCGACATTATGTCAGATGCTGCCATGTACCATGCGACAGTTCTGCCCCTGAAGGGATTAAGGATTGAAGGAAAGAACAATTACGATGCTGTCCGGGAGATAATTTTCCAGTCGTTGCGGGATGAGTCTCTTGGCGGGGAGCCTTACAACACCCTGAAAGGGCTTGCTTATGAGCTATGGGAAGGCAGGGAACAGGCATCTCCGAGCTTCCAGTGCCCGTATTGCCTTCAAGACACGGAAGGATTGTCATTTGGATCTGACGAAGGGAAATGCATAAAATGTGGGGGACACTTATTCCTCTCGGATATGATTGGCTTCCACTTGGAGATGGATGAGAACTCCGCTCCAGAGTCGGTCTCAACGGAGTATATGACAGTCCATGAGGTCTTGCTTCTGTTTACGGGTATTCGCTACTTTTGGGAACGCAAGAAATATAACGTGTTGAAAAATGCTCTATTTCTTAAGGATGGCCCTTTGACGCTCAGGGGCCAATATTCAAAACTTGTTATCCCGATTCGGAATTTCTTTCAGTTTGCGAAGAAACAAGAAGTCACAATTCACGTGGCTGGCCAAGAGAAAACAGGCGCATTTGTGAATCACCTTGAATTTATTGCTC
>JAKQFZ010000419.1 GCA_029558215.1 Candidatus Omnitrophota bacterium | reverse complement strand
TCTGGCATTTGAACCGCGATGAAAACGGTCTCCGGATGGATGAACAGAGCCTTTTCATCCTGGAACCGGACTGGTTGATCAACGTTTCAGACCTTCTGAACACCGATTACTGTTTGAGACAGGTGCTTGTTAGCCGCTATGGCTCAGATATGCCAAGCGAATCGGCAATCCTTGGAAACGCCGTACACCACGCCTTTCCAGAAACATGGGAAGGATGTGACCAGGGCAAGGGCATGAAAGCCGTGCAGGAATCGCTCGACTCTCAAGCGACTGATCTCGTCGTGACATCCACCGTGCCGGAAGATATCTCCGACAAAGCCGAGGAGCACATCAAGAACCTTTGCCACTTCGCCCAAGCGAAACAGAAAGCCTCCATTCTTCGAAGGGAGACATTTGTGCTGTCGCCCGAATTGGGTCTCAAAGGAAAGATAGACGCAATCTGGGAGCGCGACGGGCAACCTGTTATGGTCGGAGAGCTGAAGACCGGCAAGCTGTCAAATTACCCAAAGAAGAATGAGGCAAAGGAAGAACACAAGCTTCAGGTCGCGGCTTATGCATTCATGCTCATCGCACGTGGAGACGCAGATCCGAGAAAGCTCCGAGCCATCCTTCTGTACAGCATTGATTTGGACAATCTTTGCCAGGCTGTCGTGCTCGATTCAGGTCTTTTGCATCGCGTGATGCGTACAAGAAATGCTCTGGTGCGTTTGGATTTCAGCGGAAATGCCATTTTTGAAACCAATACAAGGAAGTGTTTTCCCTGTTCCAACAGATTCACTTGTCGCCATATCGGTCTTCTTGAGGCACATGCGGATCCGCGCGAGACGTCCCATGTGAGGAAGATGCTTCCTGCGGGAGATCCGTTTGTCTCTGAGGACGATCGGAAGCTCTTCAGCCACTATCGGGGACTCATCACAGCGGAGTACGCGGCGGTGATGCGCAATGTTGCTCGCTTGTGGGGCATGGAGCCAGAACAACGTGCATTAGACGGAAAGGCTTTGCGACTGGACTCCACCAGACCTCCCGAAGGAACAAAAGACCCTGCGGACGGAACCTATGCCTACAGACTGCAAACATCTCACGGAGAGAAAAACACCAGCGAATTGCGTCCCAACGATCGTGTTCTCCTGAGCAGTGAAGACGGACTGATGGCGGGTCGCATCGCCACCGCCAAGGTTACCAAAGTGGAGGCTGATGGAATCGAAGTGAAGATGGAGGAAGAACTCTTGTTCTGCCCCGCATGGGCTGATGTGCAGGAAGATGAATCACTAACCGAACGCATGTACAAGGGGCTTTACACGTTCTGCAGCTCATCGCATCCGCTGAAGAAATTCCTCTATCACACAAACGGCGATCCGACGTTCACCCGTGAGTGCAAAGACCTGCACGGCCCGGAATGGTTTGAGGCGGTGCGTTCCAATGCACGCCAGACCGAGGCGCTTAAACGCTCCCTCAAGGCGGATCACTTTCTTCTGGTCAACGGTCCTCCGGGTTCCGGCAAGACGGCTCTCATTGCGCGAATCGTTCAGGCGCATTTGGCCGAAGACAAGAGGGTGTTAGTCACCGCCTACACCAATCGCGCTCTGGATCAGGTGCTCGGTGAGATTGCCGAAGTCGTGCGGGAGAGCGACTGGCTTCGACTTGGAGACCCGACCTCATCAGCGGACGAGAAGATGAGTGCTCAGACCATTGAAGAGATCGTTCGGCGCGATGGACTGAACACAGCACAGAATATGTTACTGAACCGTCCGGTTATTGGTGGCACGATCAGCAGCCTGTTGAGCGGAAAATTCACAGAAGCGCTTGGCGAATTTGATCTGGTCATCGTGGACGAGGCAACGCAGGCAAAGATTCCCGAAACCCTTGGTGTTGCCTGCCTCGCGGAACGCCTGGTGCTCATTGGAGATCCACAGCAGCTGTCCCCCATTGTTCAGAAAGATTCGATTCCGCGAGATGACAGTTTTTCTATTGGTGTTTCGCAGAATGCATCATCCGATCTTCCTGATCTGGATGTGTCCTTGTTCGAGTTTCTTTGGGAGCGATACGGCAACGTCGCCGGCGTGGCACTGGAACAGCAGTATCGGATGAATGATATCATCTGCTCCATCCCCTCACGCGTTTGGTATGAACCGGAGAAGATAGACCTTCACCCTGCGAACGATTCGATTGCGTCGGCACGACTTGACTGCCTGCCTGGCTGGAAGGATCTCTCCTTGCATCGGCTGCTGGATCCAGCCCGGCCATTCGTCTTTGTGAACGTGCAAAGAGACAGCGGCGGATCGCGAACCAATATCACGGAAGCGCGCCTTGCTGTCAGTCTGCTTTCGCAATTGTCACAGAGCACCAAAGGCATTGCAGCCCCTTTGGACCGAGGCACCAGAGAACCAGGAATTGTCTCGGTTGCTGTAATCTCGGTCTATCGTGCCCAAGTCGCCCTGATCCGCCGACTGCTTGTTGAGCAGGATCCCCAACGAACGGAGATGTGGAACCAAATGGTGGACACCGTGGATCGCTTCCAAGGCAGCCAGGCGGATGTCGTAATCATCTCCCTCAGTCCTTACACGCAGCGCGTCAGCCAGCACATCGCTCATAACCGACGGCTCAACGTTGCCATGACTCGCGCTCGGCACAAACTCATCATATTGGGCGACAGAACTCACTTCGAGAACGATGATCTGTTCCAGGAAATCTTCGCCGCCTGCGATGAACTCATTGGGAAAGACAAGTACTATGAGGATTGGACAGCGTTTCCAGAAACAACTTGAGATTCATGCCACAAAGCCATACTGTTATTATGGTTGTCGTGGAGTATTGCCATATATTCATGAAAACAGGAGGTGATGCCCATGAACAAAGCAAAAGATGAAGTGAAGGCAATTCTGGACAAACTCCCTGACGATTGTTCGCTTGAAGATGTCCAGTATCACCTTTACGTGGTGGAAAAAATCCACAGAGGGATCGCGCGTGCTGAGAAGGAAGGCACAATTAGCCAGGATGAGGCAGAAAGGAACCTCAGCAAATGGACCTCGAAGTAAGGTGGTCACCGGAAGCAATCGAGGACCTTGAAGCCATTGCTGAATATATAGCCAGGGATTCTGAGTATTATGCTCGGACCGTCTGCCCGAGCAGGGTTGGTTTCTCTATCAGATTTGCAGCCTTCTTGTTCTTCAAGTCCAGCAGATACAGTGCCCTTGTCCTATTTGACTCAGCTGAGAATGCTACCTTGTCAGCCTGTGGGGACAGTATGGGTCCAACGAAAAGGGCGGGAAGATCACCCGCGCTCGAATCTCGCCAACCACTGGGACCACAATCTGTCGCGACAATCAGCAGAAATGCTGCGAATACTGTAGCCATTCCTGGGCACCTTTGCAGACAGACACTGCATTTCATATTTATCACTCCGCAAGAGCAGGCAGAGGAACACGCCTATCTTCATCGAGCATCAGTTGTTTTATCCGACAACCCCCTCCTGAAACGTCTTCTCGAATATACCGTATTTCACGAAGGGCATTCAATCCGAATCGAAGAGTTGTTGCCCGCACTCTTCTATTCTCGTTTACACACGGGCGGAGTTGTCATTCAGAATGACAACTAGAATGACAACTATACCCTGTCTAACTGAGCCAGTACGACATGGAAACGATCCCTTGTTGACGATTTCGAGCACATTCCATAACATCTTCGATGGTGGAATACTCAGGCTTTGAAGAGAGGCGGAGCGAAATGACTCAGAAGAGAAGTCTTTCCCTGTTGTGGATCTGTTTTAGTCTTGCACTGATATCCTTTGGTGCCGGCTGTGCGCGTATTCCGACACATCCTTCGGCACTGCGCTATCCCGAACTGAATGTCGAGTACCCAAAACCGGAACGGGTTGTGCTGGATAACGGTCTGGTGATCTATCTGCTCGAAGATCACGAAGTGCCTATTGTGGACGGTTTTCTGACGGTTCGCGGCGGCTCCATCTACGACCCACCGGAGAAGATCGGTCTGGCATCCATGACCGGCGCTGTCATGAGAACCGGTGGCACACCGGATATGACAGGAGATGAGATAGACGAAGAACTCGAACTGCTGGCTGCTTCCGTCGAAACATCCTTTTCCCGAGAGGAGGCGAACGCATCCTTCTCAACGATGGCCAAGGACTTGGATCGCGTTCTTCAACTGTACGCCGATGTGATCCTGCGTCCGGCGTTTCGTGAAGACAAGATTGAACTGAAACGAAGAGAGATGCTGGAAGAAATACGGCGTCGAAATGATGACCCTGGAAGGATTGCCAGTCGTGAATTCGGCTTTCTGGTCTATGGCAAGGAAAACCCCTGGGCACGTGTGCCCTCTCGGAGCGATGTCTTGTCGCTGACTCAACAGGATTTGGTTGAGTTTCATCGAAGATCGTTTCGACCGGATCAGGCGATTCTCGCGCTCGCGGGGGATTTCTCACGCAATGAGATGCTCGAGAAGATAAAAAAGATCTTCGGTGATTGGAAACCGTCGGGTGAACCATTCCAAAAGCTGGAGCCGATTCGCGATGATGCTCCTCGGGTTGGCGTTCATATCGTTCGAAGGGAAACAGAGCAGGTCAACATTCGACTGGGACATTTGGGAATCTCTCGACACGATCCCGACCGATTTGCTGTCCTGCTTCTCAATTACATCCTTGGCGATGGTGGTTTCAATGCGCGCCTGATTCAAACCATCCGCTCCGATCTTGGGCTGGCCTATGTGGTGTGGGGTTCGATTGGTCATGGGACAGATCGGGGTGCATTCACCGTTGTAGCGGAGACAAAATCTGAGTCCACCGGTCTTGCGGTGGAAAAGATGATCGAGATAATCCAAGGGATGTGCAACGAGCTGGTTTCTGAAGAGGATATTTCACGAGCGAAGGAAAGCCTCATCAACCAGTTCGTGTTCCTCTATGATTCTTCCTGGGGTATTGTGCGACAATACGCTTCCTTGGAGCACTATGGCTACGCGGAGGACTATCTCGATAAATACCTCGACCGTTTGAAAGCGGTCACGCGTGAAGACATTCAGAACGTAGCGCGGAAACATCTGCATCCGGATTCTCTGGTGATACTTGCTGTGGGGAATCCCGACACTTCTGAGACACCTCTCTCGAAGTTCGGAACGGTTTCCGAGATCACCTTGGATGCCCCTGAAGCACAGGAAACTCCATGACGTTTGCTGAAGCGGAGGAATATCTCTCTTCTCTGATCTCGTATGAGAAATACGGTCGTGCCAAGTACGGGCAGCAGACTTTCTCGCTCACGGTTTTTCGACACATTTTGGAGCGCTTGGGGAATCCAGAAAGGCAACTGCGCGCCATTCATGTTGCCGGCACGGACGGAAAGGGATCGGTCTGTCAGTATCTCACCTGTATTCTTCAGCAGGCCGGTTTCTCCGTCGGCACCTATACGTCTCCTCATCTGCAGACTGTGCGAGAGCGCATTCAGATCAATCGTGTTCCAATAGACGAATTGGACTTTGCGAATCAGGTTGAGAGAGTTCGACCAATTCTCGATTCGCTTCCGGACGCGTTGCCTGCTGAGACACCAGAGGGCGAACGAAATCCCCCGAGTTTTTTTGAGGCTCTTACAGCGATGGCGTTTCTTCATTTCGCCGACAAGCAGGTGGACTATGCAGTGATTGAAGTCGGTCTCGGTGGTCGCTTGGACGCAACAAACGTCATCTTACCTATTGCCTGTGTGCTTACCGCATTGGATTTGGAGCACACGGATTTGTTGGGTCCTGACTTGGAGAGCATTGCTCGGGAGAAGACAGGCATCGCCAAACCTGGGACTCCTTTCTTTATCTCGCGACAAGCACCTGGTCTGGAGTCCTATATCGAATCGCTTTGTGTTGAGAAGCGAGCGATTCCGTGTCTGGCAGGTGCTGCAGCGGATGTGAATATATTGGAGCGATCAGCCGACGGGTATGTATTTGAAAACAACTTGACGTGGACTGCGACAGAGAAAGGATCCTGGAACCTCATTCCTGAAGCGGGTACGGATAAACCGATGGTGTATAGAACCCCACTGTTGGGTAACCACCAAGTCCGCAATGCGGCACTGGCCGTGAATGTTCTCCTGTGGTTGAGGGAAAGAGAAGTCATTCTTCAACTCACTTCTGAGATCCTTCAACAGGGTCTGGATAAGGCGGATTGGCCAGCCCGAATCGAGGTTTTCAAAAAGGGAGAGATCGCGTCTCCAGTGGTGATCCTCGATTGTGCTCATACTGTTCAAGCCGCGAAAACTTTGCGAGAGACCTTGGATGAACTGTTTCCTACTCAAGAGAGAGTCTTTGTCGTGGGCTTTCTCAAAGGGAAGAGCATCGAAAAGTGTTTGAGTCAGTTGATCCGTAAAAACGACGTTTTGTTTTGTACGTGCTCTCACTCAGCACGATCGCTCTCATCGGATGAGGTGTTTCATCTTGCAGTGGCTGCTCAGTCTATGGGAGAGATCCCTGTGGAAACAGTCATCGAAAATATCGGGAGTGCTGAAAGTCTAAAAGATATCTTGCTGCGGGTTCAACAAGAGAAAACAGTGACTATTGCCGGATCGGTGTATCTCGCCGCTGAACTGCGACGAGTTCTTTTCTCGCTGGGCTATCGCCCTCTCCGTAGGTGTCAGGACTCCACAGATCGTAGATAGGCCGTTGGGATATTACACCTACTGCTCTTCTTCGTCCTCAGGCTGTTCTTCAGCTGCCGGCGCTATATTCTCCTCCACCTTCAGTGGCATTAACACATGAAGGAATCCAGGATCTTTTGAATCCTTAATGACCGCCGGACTCGTTGGATTTTTGAACTCAAAACGAACTTTCTCTCCTTCGAGAACCTTGAGAACTTCCTGCAAAAAATCACATCGAAATGCCGTCTTAAAAGGTTCGGAATCGTACTCGACATCAACAATTGTATTGGCTTCACCATGAGCCTGTGATTGACCTCGAACAAGAATTCCTTCTGGTGAGACTTCAAGAACCACCATAAGCGTTCTCTCATCAACAAGCACTGAGGCACGGCGAACAGAGCGCAGAAAATCAGCAGTTCCAGACTCAAAAGAAAGCGTGAACTCTGAGGGGATGAGTTGACGATATGGTGGAAAATTATCCACCAATAGATTAGATGTCAGCGTGAAATCATCACCAAAGAACTCTATCTTCTTTTCCCCGATCTTAATCCGGATTCTATCCTCACCTGTAATTATTCTCCGGATCTCTCCCATCGTCTTTCCGGGAACCAGAACACTAACAGACTTTTCCAACTCCTTTTCCATGGCTCTTTCGACCAAGGAAAGCCTCTTTCCATCTGTACTGATGAATTTCAATCGTTGGCCTTCAGCATCAATCTTGATCCCTTCGAGGATATATCTCGATCTATCCTCTGATGTGGCGAAAATGGTCTTATCCACCATGCCACCAAACTCAGAGGCACTCAATTCCAGTTCCACCCCATTTTCAAGAAACGTCACCTGAGGGAATTCGTCAGCGTTGACACCGCGTAATCTAAGAGATGCCGGACCACAATCAATTCGGATCATCCCTTCATCACCCTCAACCATGACCTCGGCAATGGGCAGTTCCTTCACAATCTGCGCCATCTCCTTCATCGGAACTGCGATCTCTCCTGGCTCCATCACCGTTCCTTCAACACGACAAATTGCATTCAGCGTCAGATTGCTTGTACGCATCGTGACGGTTCCAGAAGCATCAACCGCCAGATACATGTGTTCAAGAATCGGATTTGAGAGATTTGATTGCGGAATGTTTTGAACAATCTGAATTCCCCTCTGAAACTTATTCCTATCAATCTTGAAACGCATATCCGCAGTCTCCTTTCATTGCTCTGATAGCCAGTTTGACTCTACCACAAAACCTGGGTCAGGCGACTACCATTTCCTGCTTACTCAGATTTTTGGCTACGAGAACAGACCAAGTATCAGGAATCCCATTCCCAACGACCAATCTTGGGATTTCACTGTTTGAACAAATCTGAATTCAAATGAGTATCTAAGATCAATCTAAAGATGTCAATAGAGAAAGAGAGCCTGTGGATAGAGTTAACTTCGCTCTAGACTGTTAGTTTTTATCGGTTTAGGGAATTCAAAAACCTGTGGATAAGAAGACGAGGTTGTTCAGACTTTCCACAGGATTTGGACGTTTCTTGTCTGGAAATGGCGCTTTTTGATTTTGGAAGCGATTTCTTCACAGGATACTCACTTTGTGGTCTTGTCCAGATTGGCTTCTTAGCGGGTGAAGCGGATATCGAGTAAGTCATCTGAATTTTGTCTTGATGCTGAGGTGGGTTGAAGATAGATTTAACGTTGGTGAAAGATAAGGTCTTATGATTGTTGTCCAGGGTGGCAAAAGCGAAAAAAAAAGAAGAATTTTCTTGACATTGGAGTATGATTTTTGGTAGAGAACCTTGGATAGAAGTGGACTCTATCAGGCAGAGGGCAAAGGGAGGCTCTTGGGAAGAGTGATTTTTGCGTTGTATACGCAATGTTTCCTGACCTAGAGGGAAGGAGGTGAAATGTAAATAATGAAGAAAGTAAAGGGTTTCACGTTGATTGAGTTGTTGATCGTTGTCGCGATCATCGGAATTTTGGCAGCTATTGCGATTCCGAACTTCCTGGCGGCGCAGACTCGTTCCAAGGTGGCTCGCGCTGAGGCTGAACACCGTCAGCTGGCTACTGCGTTGGAGACTTATTACATTGATAATAATGTGTATCCGCCGGCGGGAAATTGGGCTGCTCCGGGTGGACAGCCGTTTGACACTTATGGAGCGTTGATGGATGTTCCGTACAATATCACGACTCCGGTCGCGCACTTGACTTCGTTGCCGACGGATCCATTCCGTGACAACAACACAAAGTCATATATGTATGGTGCCAATGCGCCCAACGGTTTGACATGCTGGATGCTGACCAGTTACGGCCCAGATAACACAAAGACGGGGACAATTGAGACTCCGTATTTGAGTGATGGCACGGTTCCTGGCTCTTGCGATCCATCCGTACGTGCTGACAGAATCAATCCTGTCAACATTTACGATCCGACGAACGGAACGACCAGTGTTGGTGAGATTTACAGAACTGGTCCGTAATTTCATCGGAACAATTCTAATGGAGGGGAGAGATGAAATACGCTCTCCCCTCTTTTGCTTTCAAGCAGGTTGGAAACTGCAAGCGCGTGGGCTATGCCCACAGCCTTGAGTGCTTGTCCATGAAAAGAAAGAGACTTCTTTGAAGTCCAGTTTCATGGGAGAGGGCTGGGAGAAATGTCAGAAATCATCATTTTCCCGACAGATACCGTGTATGGCATCGGATGTCGTCTCTCGGATAGGGAGGCACAAGCGCGGATTTATGATCTGAAGATTCGGCCTCGAGACAAGCCACTTCCTGTTCTTTGGGATCAGTTTCCGGATACTTCTTTTCTCCATACACTTGATAAGCGACTCGAGAGGCTACTCCAGAGTGTCTGGCCTGGTAAAGTAACCGTCATCTTTCAAAACACCGAACATCTGCGGCAATGGCTTGGGGTCGAACAAACAGAGGTTTCTGTCGGTGTCAGAATCAGCCGGCATCCAGGTGTCATTGAAACATCACGACTCTTGCAAGGACCGATTGCTTCAACCAGTGCCAATCTTTCCGGTCAAGGGGAGACCTATCGCATGTCGGATATTCCGATTGAGATCACCTCAGCCGTTGATCGGACTATAGACGGAGGAACACTTCCGTACTCTCTGCCATCAACAGTGTTGGACGTGAGGGCTTGGCCTCCCACTATTGTTCGTGAAGGAGCCGTCACAACACGACAGATCAAACGCCTCGTTGCGGAGTGTCTATGAACCTTGAGGCAGTTCCCGAACACAAACCTCAAAGGGCTTCAGAGACATCTCATCTATCTTATACACCTTTGAGGTGAGATTGACAGCGACCGAAAAGGTCTTCCCTGTTGGTGAACGCACGATACCACAGAAGAAACCTTCTTCTGCTCTATCAAAAGATACATCCGGAGTATAAGTGATTTCGTCTCCAACATCTTCTCTTCCGTCGAGGGAGACCACGGTTCGCTGAATCACTTGTCCCTGTGCAAACTCTCCAGGGGTTTCCCACCAGGGATAGCAGATGGCCTCTACGAGCAGGCTCTTCCAGATGACGTTGCGCTGAGCAGCATCTCGAACTGCTGGATATCCTTCTCCCTGAAGTACGGTGAGAAACAATCGGTCATCCACATTGACCTTGGGGTAGTTCAGAAGCACAACGCGATCAGAGCCACCCACTCCCACCATTTCCTCTCCATTGATGGTGCGTTTGTTGCCATTGAAAATGTCGTTTCCAATGAGCCAACGAAGCCCTTCGAGCCGAGCCCTTACAGATATGTTCGCTCGAAGGAAATCATAGCGCAGGCAGGTCATGTCATCGGGAAGTGCGATAAAAGCAAGAGAGTGATCCACAGCGTGCTCCGGTTCTGCGCTGGTTTCACCAAAAGTCAGCCATCGGCTGTCAAAGCCATTGTCCTGAAGAACGAGAGTGATAAGACCACCGCCGTTAAACAGATATTCACGAAACTCCTGCACATGCGCTTTATATCGAACGCGATCAAAGCTGTTTCTGCCTGCAAGAATCCAGTCATAGTCTTTGAGTTTCACTTTCCCCAAGTCTGTGATGGTGTCAAATGAGATTCCGGCTTTCGCGAGAGCCTGTTCTCCAGTTTCCTCTCCAAGCAGATAGCCCACACGGGAACCAGCGAAATAGTGGACGAGGTTCTCAAACAGCAGACAGGGATCCGACTCCTCAAGATACAGCTGGCCTGCATTGGCCATGCAAACGACTATCTCTCCCTTGCCAACCTTTCGAGACACAAGACACGGCCTGCCTTCCTGGCTTTTCGCGATCACAGACCAGTTTTCGGAAATGCGCTCGATGGAGTCATGACTCACCAATCTGTCAACGGTTCCGATTCGATGTGGCTTGTTCAGAAGAGGATGATCTGTGAGCACTGGGATGAAACCAACGGAAACATCATCTATCAGGCGGATGTTGTCCCGAGTCAGACCTTCGCGAACCAGACCGGCTGTGGCAAAGCCACCAGGGATTGGGACGGTATGCGTATGGACGATTTCCGCTTCCGGAACAAAGCCGTCACAATATGTGCGTCCAAAGAGGTTGCCATCCCATTCCAACGCACTTTCCATGCCACGAATTGCAAAGATTCCCTGTGCCGGTTTGACTCGAGGATTCCAGCTCCAGGATGCAAATCGCCTCTCACCACGTACGAGGATATGGTTGCTGTGTTGACTGAACGTCGTGCCAAGAGGCGGGTCAAATTGCTTGGGCATCCGCAGGGATTCAGGCCAGTCTATCTGGTGCAGTCGGTACGCCAGAATCATATCCGCGTAGACATCGGATTCATATTCCACATGCCGTCCAAACATGTCGAGATTTGTAAAGCGACCGGAGAAGAACGAACCGTCTCCATGATACTCCTGCTCCCATTTCAGAAGATCCAAGCGTTTGCGTTCTATGGCCGACGCACAGTCATCAGCGTAGACGTTCTGCACCAGAGCCAGTGCCGGGAAGATGAAATTCATCCCGTACACATACCTTGGCCAGTCCTTTCCGCCGACGTAGGCAAAACGACCGTCCCAGAGATAGTACTTTCTCAACTCGCGCCAGACGTCCTCAAAATGATGGAACAAACATGGAGGTGGCTCCTTGCCCGCTTGCACGTAGGCATAGACACTCCACGCCAGAGAGTGCAGTGGACAAATCTGATAGCAGATGTGGAAAAATCCGTGATTCTCTATCGTGAAATCCGGATGAACATTGGGACCGCGAAACCACTGGCTGACTGTCTTGTCCCCAACAACACTGTGGTCATCGGCATCCTGGGGAACCGAGAGCGTGTTCATGGCATAGTCGTACAGGGTGTGCTCCCAGGTTGCAGCACGGACATCATCCGGAAACAGTACCAATGCCCATGCCAACGATTCGCAGTCCCAGGCATTTTCCTCGGACTTGGTGTCACTGCGTGTGCCTGTGGGAGGTGGCACACGAGCAGAGCGATCCGACTCGGACGCGAGCACTTTTCGAATGCCTTCCTTGTCCGCTTCATTGAGCGCGTCCCAGATCATCACGGCACCCGTCGTCATCTTCGAGGCGTACCAGGAAGACTCCCAGCCATCGCGTCCCAGAGGATCGTCTCCCCATTTGAAACCCGTCGTGCAGACGAGATCTCCTGTCGTGTTGGTTCGAATCATGTATCGGATTGCGGCCAGGGCCTTGCGTTCCAGTTCCGCACGAGATACGCCCCCGAGTTCCTCATCGTAACCAGGGTGTCTGGCGAGAAACGCGTATGTCGTGATGAAATTCCCCAAGGTTCGCATGGAGAGTTCCCCGTGTCCGCCCTCAGCGAAAAATCCAAGAGACGGATCTCCTTGATACCCTTCCGTCCAACCACGCTCAAAAAAATGCGGAGCCCTTGACAACACCGTGTCGTAGTCTTGCAGGAGACGGTCATGGACAGAGGGCATCGCCTGACTCAGCACCTTTGAATCGGGCGCCTTCGGGACAACACAGGAAACACTAAGAACCAGAACAAACACAGGGATCAGGGTCTTCATTTTCAACACTCCATTCTGCCGTATTTCCCCATGACACCCTGACACAGACAGTCCTTACGACCCGCAGAACAGAAACACTACGAGCAATGAGGTATCGTGTCAAATCGGATTGGAGAGAAGAGATGATTCTGTTAGATTCATCTACTGAAAGACAGATTTTTGGTTGTCTTGCGGAGCAAGCGTTCAAGGGAGTGGGTATTGCCCACGTGCCTGCAGGCGCTGGCCAGCGCAGAAGGAGCATCAACGGTGGGTATCGGTGTACTGGTAAATGGAGCCAAAGGAAAGATGGGTCGCGAGATCGTGCTGGCGGTTCAGTCGCAACCAGACATGGAGTTAATTGCACAGACCGACCTTGGCGACGATCTGAGTGGGATTCTTCGCGATTTGAAAATTGATGTTGCAGTGGACTTCACGCATCCTGACTGTGCCTTTCGAAATGCGAGACTGTTTGTTGAATCGGGGAAGTCGGCTGTCATCGGCACAACAGGATTCAAGGAAACCGAACTCCGTCGGTTGCATGAGATGGCATTGGACAAGAACGTGGGACTCTTGATTGCGCCGAATTTTTGCACTGGAGCCGTACTGATGATGCGTTTCGCGGAAGAAGCGGCGCGATTCATGAACAGTGTTGAAGTGGTTGAAATGCATCACACTGCGAAAGTGGATGCGCCGTCCGGCACGGCGAAACTGACCGCCGACAAGATCGCCCAAGTCTGGAAGAGCAGGGGTATTGACCCGGTTAAGTTAAATAAAATCAATGAGTTTCGTGGTGGATTAGTCTCCGGAATCCCAGTGCACAGCGTTCGGCTGGATGGTTTGATGGCTCGACAGGAAGTCATGTTCGGTGGTGACGGTCAGACGCTGGAGATCCGTCATAACTCCCAGAGTCGCTCCTGCTTCATGCCTGGCATTCTGCAATCGGTACGTGCAGTTCGGGGCTGGAAGGGCTTGGTCTATGGTTTGGACAGACTGCTCTTTGCCGGTAAGGATGGAATTCAGACGGGGCTTTGAGTGGCACTTATGGCATGTCTTTCGGACTATGACAAGCGTCTGCGGGTATACGCCGAGCGACTGCGTGTGGCTGCTGTAAGTTTCAATCTTGTCTCCCGCTTGGAACTTGACCGAATCGAACTGCATATTCTGGATTCGATTATGGCTTTCAATAACAGATTAAAAATGAATGAGTTAGAAGAACAGGCCGCCTTGGGAATTGACATCGGCTCCGGTGCCGGGATGCCGGGCATTGTTCTTTCTGTTCTGTTTCCCGAAATCTCTTGGGTTCTGCTTGAATCCCGGAAAAAGCGACTGGATTTTCTCAATGAAACATTGAGCCAACTTGGGATAAGCAACGCTCGAGCCGTTCGGGGTCGAGTGGAAGAACTTGGACATGAGTCGCCGTGGAGGGCTTCTGCCAACATCGCCACCGCTCGCGCTGTCGCTCCCTTCCCTGTTTTGGCAGAGATTGGCGTGCCGCTGCTCAAAGTAGGAGGGAGACTTCTGTGTATGAAGGGGCACCAGGTCAAGCAGGAGATAGATGGATGTGTTGAATTCCTTGATTCGCTTGGCGCTTCAGTGGAAGATATCCATACCTATGAGAGCCCGTTGGGAGGTACCCGAGCGGTCGTTTCTATCCGGAAGGACGCCGAAACGCCTGATCATTTTCCCCGATCAGCCCAGAGGCTGCGCCAAGAGTCCAAACGTTTTCACCTCAAACAAGCGAAGCAAGAGGATTGTTTCACGTGAAACACAGAGTCATGAAGTACGGTGTCCCTCTCCTGGGTTGTTTGAAGATTCTCATCACTGTGGAGATGCTGGCCGTGAATAATGCCCAAGCGCAACTACAAACCGTCACGCGATACTGTAATCCCCTCGATGTCCTCATCGCAGATCCTTTTGTGCTCAGGGATGGGGATCTCTACTACCTCTATGGCACGTCCGCGCCGGGTGAAGGATATCATGTTTGGACATCACCTGACTTGGTGAATTGGTGGTGGCGTGGTTTTGCCTTTCAGAAGAAGGCAGACAGTTGGGGGCAGTTTCATTTCTGGGCACCAGAAGTTCTCAAATGGAAGGACAAGTTCTACCTCTTCTACAGTGCCCATGGGGCGACGCAGAGCCTTCGTCTTGGGCTGGCGGCAAGTGAGAGTCCCCTGGGTCCTTTTGTGGATATCAAGACACCTCTGTTTGACTCTGACAAGGCCTGGATTGATGGGCATCCGTTTGTGGACTCAGACGGCACCCCTTATCTGTACTTCGTCAAGGATGTCTCGGAGAATCCTCAGAGCGAGATCTATGTTGCCGAGATGCAGCCCGATTTGATGGGGCTGAAGGAGCCGTTCACTTTCTGTCTCAAACCGAGCGGTGGTTGGGAAGGAAACTCCTGGACGGAAGGACCCTTTGTCATCAAGCACAAAGAGACCTACTACCTCATGTATTCAGGGAACTTCTATGGAAGCAGTGCCTATGCAATTGGATACGCCACAGCGTCCCATCCTCTCGGTCCATGGACCAAACATCAGGGTAATCCCATTTTGAAGCAAACAGATCGAGTGTCCGGACCCGGACATAACTCCGTGGTTGCTTCCCCCGATGGAACGGAGTTTTTCATTGTCTACCATACGCACCAGAGTTTCGCTGGAGGCGGCGCAAGGCAATTGGCGATTGACCGACTTCGGTTTGTTGAAAAGCAGGAATCCCTAGACGAGCTGGAAGTGGTCGCTGGCCCGTCTGTGTTGACGCAACCTTTGCCTTCGGGTGCTCTCTCATTTCCGGCAGGGAAGAGCGACGACTTCGACGGTGAGACACTGGATCGATCTCTCTGGACTGTCTTCAACGAGGATCTCACCAAATGGAGACTCGAAGACGGGAAACTCATCATCCGAACCCAAAAAGGCATGGTCCATACCACCAACGCAAATCTCCGGAACCTCTTTCTTCAGTATGCTCCTGAGGGGGATTTTCTTTTCGAAGTACGTCTCAACTACAGCCCAGTTTCCCTCTATGATCACGCCTTTCTCATGGTCTGGCATGATCACAACAACTACATACAGTTCTCGAAAATGAGGGGAGGCTCGGGAGAGGTCTACGTCTGTGGAATTGAAAGAAACGGTGAGTTTTCTTCCTACTCCGCCGCCAAGGGGACAGATGCTCTCTGCCACCTGCGGATCATCCGACGAGGTACCCGCATCGAGTTTTTCGGAAGCGATGATGGTTCCAATTGGGACAGAATTGGAAATGGGTACAATGCTACATCCCCTCAAGCGAAAATCGGTTTCGGGGCTGCCTCCCCCTATAGTGGAAGCGAAAGAGATGTAACTTTTGAGTGGTTCAAAGTACTTGGACAGAAAGACCTCAAACCGGTGAACATGATGTTACGATAGGGAGCCTGCAAAAGAACATCATTGCCTACTCAACCATCCTATGGGAAGAAAATTCCCATCGTTGAGAGCCAATAGGTAACCGTTCTCAGCTTATTCTTGCCATGGGGTCACCATGATTTGAATATAACATATTGATATTACAGCATTTACACAAACAACACACAAATCAGAATCCCTTTGGGTCTGTTGGCCTGATTACTGCGACCAGTATTTCGTGAAATGCAGCGAGGATTGACTGTACCATACTATGTTGCCACTCGATACGCAGAGCCGTCTGCAGTGAGCTCACCCGATGGCTATGCTCGCCTTGCTCGGTCTCACCCACAGATTGAAACCGGACAGATTCACGATCCAATCCTTCAGCAACGAGAGTCCGGTTTAGTCCACGGCACGCCCACGCTCGCAAGGACAGAAGACTTCCTTCGCGTTTTGGACGACCAGATTGGCAAGACTCAACCAACAAGCGTGAGTCGGGTCGTAAAGAAGGGTGACAACCTCTGGAATCTGGTCAAGCAGGAGTTGATCTCTTTGGGCAGGCAGCCCGACCCGAAGGCCATTCTGGAAAGCATTTCCCGAGTGGCACAGGCGAACAGATTGAGTAACTCCGACCTGATTCATATCGGACAGGTTCTGGATTTCTCTGCCCTGAACGACGTGGCGGAGACTGTGGCAAACGCCACTGTTCCTGAATCGGTGATTTTGCCGGAGGAATTTGCTCTGCCGGTTGACGGGAAGATCACATCACATTTTGGGCTGAGAGAG
>JAKQFZ010000401.1 GCA_029558215.1 Candidatus Omnitrophota bacterium | reverse complement strand
ATTGAGTATTTAAATCCTCTGTCTGAGTATATATACTCCGACATAGGTTATTTATACAAAGCTTAGGGACTCTGGAAGGGGGGTCGCCCTCTTTCAGACCTAACAAGGTGGTGTGAGAATGTCCAACGAAGAGAAACTTATTCTCAAGATAGATGCGATCTATCCGGAGAGAGGAGAGATCATGCTGTCAGGGAAACTGTTCACTCTTGGTGAGCGGATCCAGTTGCAGTATTACAAGGTCGGGTTCTGGGAAGAGTGCACTATTCGTGACGGTGTTGTCACCTTCATGAAGAAAGTGCAAGGTCCAAACTATCCTGCCCCAGCGTCAGGCACGGGAACCCTTGGTGGGTTCACTTCTGCAGATCAGATTAAGCAACCTTCACAGAAGCGAGAATACAAGGACTCAACTCCGTCAATGATTTGGTGCAACTCGATGACCAACGCGATAGAGATCCTGCGGCTTGAAGTTCAGGATTTACCTCTATCAGATATGGCGGAACTGAATCTGACACAACTCGCCATTGACCATGCCGTCAAGTTGCACAAGGCAGGCATGGAGCATGTGAAGGGAGACCATGTCTGAAGAAGAGGTCGTAATAGTTCCTCCTCCTGAAGACGTCTGGTCACAGTTTTTTCAGGACTGTTACAAGAAACCCTGCAATAAACTGAACAGGAACTTCCCGTTTAATCGGTCCCTTGTCATAGACATCGGAGATATCCCGCAGTCGTTGTTTAATGATCTTCTTGCTAGCCCAGTCTCTACTATCAAAGAGGCGTATGGCGGGCTGCAGATCAGTCGGTTGGTCAAGAACTGGGATGGAGACACGAAGAGTCTTAACATCCGGTTCATGAACCATCCGCAGAAGGTCAAGATCAGAGAACTCTCCTCTTCTAAGGTCGGAAAATTCGTGTCTTTTGAAGGTGTTGTTCGCCGTGTTCATACGACGAAACCTTCTGTCATTGAGGCAGAGTTCCAATGCCCCTGTGGTCGCCGTCAACGCATGGTTCAGACAGGGAGAGATTTACAGCCCCCTGTTGACGAGTGCGGGTGCGGAAGGAAACGGAGCAGTTGGAAACTTATGCCTGAACGGTGTCGCACAATCGACGTGCAGACAATTATTGTTCAGGAGTCTCATGACAATGTGGATGGATCTGAAGTTCCTGCTGCAGTTGCAGTGGTGCTGTCAGATGATATCTGCAAGAAGGTCAATGCCGGGAACCGGGTTATCGTCACAGGTGTTCTTCGCACGTTCCAGCAGAAACCAACAGACATCATCCTTGATGTTGATGTTGAGGCGTCGTTTGTTGAAGTCCTTGACAAAGAGTTCTATGATGTTGAGATCACGGACGAAGAAGAGCAGGAGATCCTTGCTCTTGCCAACGATCCAGACTCATGGGACAAGATAACGAGATCAATTGTACCTTCAGTATACGGGTGCGACGACCTGAAAGAAGGAGTGGCCCTCCAGTTGTTTGGAGGGGTGTCTGGTTACAACGACGACGGGACGTGGCAGCGAGGAGACATCCAT
>JAKQFZ010000368.1 GCA_029558215.1 Candidatus Omnitrophota bacterium | reverse complement strand
CTCTCTCTTGAAACGCTGTTTCCCTTCACGCTGGGCGCGAATATCGGCACGACCTTGACCGCCCTGTTTGCTTCCCTGGTCACTGGTGTGCCAGTGGCGGTGACCACAGCGTTCGCACACTTTTCCTTCAATGTCCTTGGGTGCTGTTTCTTCTTCCCATTAAGGCGAATTCCCATTGGAGCCGCCCGGTTCTTTGGGGATCTTGCTTACCGCAATCGCGTGTGGGCGTTTGTCTACATTATTGTCGTTTTCTACACGGTGCCGGGTGTCATCATATTTCTCCTGGGCAGGTAGGTGAAAAAGTATGTTCAAAGAGATACTGAGTTTCTGGACAAGGGATGATTTGCTGAAGGAAGCCTACGACGAAGCCAACCAGATGTTGGAGACAGTCAGGGACATGTTTGTCACGGTGTCAGGAAGTCTGCTCTCGGGACAGAAGGTCGAAATGGACATTCACAAACGTGACAAACAGGTCAATGAGATGGAGCGGCAAGTACGGCGCAAGGTGCTGGAGCATCTTTCGATCAACCCCAAGCAGGACGTGGCGGCGAGCCTCGTGCTGACCAGCGTGGTCATTGACATCGAACGCATCGGAGACTATTCGAAAAATGTCAAGGAACTGGTGGATCTTTACCAGCAGGAATTTGCCGATGTTCAATACATGCTGGATTTGCGACAGATGACCCGCTCGGTGGAAGATATCTTCTCGCTCGTTGCAGAGAGCTTCAAGAACGGAGACGTCGAAAAGGCAAGGCTGGCCATAGGTTCACACCAGGCCGTTAAGAACTGCTGCGACAGCGTCATCGAACACGTTTTTCGGGAACAGGAATCCGATACTAAGCGCGCGGTCGTCGGCGTTCTCTACGCTCGATATCTGAAGCGAGTGAGCGCCCACCTGAAGAATATCGCAACGGGAGTGGCCAATCCCTTCGACATGATTGGCTATCGGGAAAAGTAGTGCGCCTTGCATGGTTTCCTTGGCTGAACGAATCTGCATCAGCGCTTCAAACGGAACACGTTGATTTGCGACGAAAGCGAATCAGGCGACGGAATCCTGTTTGAGAATGGAGATTCTCGGTCTTCCCGATATTGGGTTCTTGTCCACGAAAGTCCGCACTCCAAAAACCTCCTGCATGCAAGATTCAGTGAGCACTTCCTCGGTCAGTCCATCGGCGATCAACCGTCCCTGTTTCATCGCGATCATGCGCGGGAAGAATTCCGCCGCAAGATTCAGATCGTGGGTGATGGACAGAACCGTGATCCCTTCCCGTGAGAGATTCTGCAAAATCTCATGGATGACGATCTGATGAGACAGATCAAGATGCGTTCCTGGCTCATCAAGTAGCAGAATGTGTGGTGTCTGTGTCAGCGCTCGCGCCAGAACTGTCCTTTGCTTCTCCCCACCCGAGAGCGAGTCAAACCGCCGCTCGGCCAGATGGATGATGTCCAGGCGCTCCATGGACTCAAAAGCGAGTTTGTAGTCCTGCTCACTTTCCAGACCAAGCATCCCTGTAAACGGATTTCTCCCCATGAGCACAACTTCAAGCACGCTGAAAGGAAAGCCCAAAGAGGTATCCTGCGGAACCACAGCAATTTCGCGGGCGATCTGATGACGGCTCATACGCGACAGGGGAGTGCTGCCCAGGAGGATTTCTCCCGTGGACGGGGACAAAACCCGAGAGAGCAAACGCAGCAGTGTTGTCTTGCCCGCTCCATTGGGACCGATCATGGAAACGCAGTCTCCTCGGTGCAGTGAAAAAGAGACGCCGCTCAAGATGGGCTTTGTCTCGTACTCAAAACCAGCATCATGAACCTGGAGAATCGTGTCCTGCGTTTCTTTGTGCATTCCTGTTTGCCTTACCAGTTTCTCTTCTTCAGAAGGAAAAGGAAAAAGGGGCCACCGGTCATTGCCGTAATCACTCCGACAGGCAGCAGTGCCGGACTGATGAGCATTCGCGCCAGAATGTCGCAGACGACCAGAAAGCCCGCACCGCCCAACAGCGACGCGGGCAGAAGGAACCGATGATCGGCACCCCAGAGCCGCCGAAGAATGTGCGGTACGACCAACCCCGCAAAACCAATGATCCCCGAAAGTGAAACCACCGCACCCACCATCAACGCCGACGCCAGAAATACTTCTCGACGCAGTCTGTCAACAGCCACGCCCAGGTGCTGAGCAGTTTCCGAGCCGAAGGTCATCGCATTAAATTCCTTGGCTCTGCGGAGAATCAGTATCACACCCACAAGAAGAAAGGGACAGAGCGCGAGAATCTCCGCGTAGCCCTGCTCTCCAATGTCTCCCAGAAGCCAGGTGTAGACCTTCTTGAGTTCACCCGCTTCCAGAAGAGAGGTCAGGAAAACCGACACGGAGATGAAGAAGGAATTCACGACCACACCAGCCAGCAGAAGAACTTGAACTTCGATTCTTCCACGGCGTGTCGCCAACCAATACACCAACGCCAGACTTCCCAACCCGCCCGCAAAGGCAAACAGAGGCACCAGATAGTGACCGAATTTTCCGAACGACAAAGCATGGATTCCCAGAGAAGTCGCCACGACCACCGCGAGACTGGATCCGCTCGAGATGCCTATCATGAAAGGTTCTGCCAGAGGGTTGCGGAAAAGCGCCTGAAGGGCCGCTCCGACCAATGCCAGCACCGCTCCAATCAGACACGCGAGGAGCAAATGAGGGAGTCGAAGATGGTAGAAAATTTGTGCTCCCGGTGTCATCTCGCCCCGCGGCTGGAACAGACCATCGGACACTTCCGAAAACGAAATGTGCGCAGGGCCAATGCACACATTGAGAACGCAGGCGCACAGAAGAAAGACCAGCAAGACGGACAGGGGCAGAAGCACATGAGAACGAAATCGCTTCTTGAGATTGTGTGAACTGGTGGTCTGTTGCGTCTCCAAGTTCAGTCCTCTTCACCCAACGCTACCGGTTGAGTTTCCTCTCCCAGTATCTTCTCAAGACCCCTCAAACCCTCAAGGAGTCTCAGACTTGGACGCGAGACCAAATCTGCGGAAACCGAGTAGATGTGGCCCTTGGACACTGCGGGAATTGAAGTCCACTCAACCCATTCAGATCGAAGAGCGAGCGTCTCTTCTTCGGTTCCCTTACCGGCATAGAAAAAGAACTCCGGGCGCTCCTGAATGAGAAACTCCACACTCAGGTTTGGATACCGACCCTGGGCGGCTCGACCTACGTTTTGGCAACCGATCAAGTTCAGCAGTTCGTCGCCGAGGGTTTTTTCACCGGCAACGATGAGCGGCTTGAGATCGAAGGCAAGGACTGCCTTTGGCGTCTGCCTGAGCGCAGCATTCGTACGCACGGTTTTGATCTGCTCATCCATATCAAGACACAGAGTCCGTGCCTGTTCTTCTCTGCCCAGGAGTGTGCCCAGTCGCTGAAGATCGTGTCGAATATCGGCAAGCGATTCAGAACGGAACACCAGACAGGGAACGCCCATATCGGCAAGCTTTTTCGTCACCTGCAGAGCGTTTCCAGCACACAGAATCAGATCAGGATTCAGGTTCAATATCCGCTCCACATTTGGACGGACGATGTCACCGACCTGGGGCTTGTACCTTGCCTGTGGGGGATAGTCGCAATAGGTTGTGACGCCCACCAGTTGGTCTTGAGCACCCAGTGAGTAGATGTCTTCGGTGACACTGGGAGTCAGAGAGATCACGCGCTGAAACGGCTTTTTGACGACAAGGGTGCTGCCATAGTCATCGCTGACCACCGGCTCCTGTGAACTGGACACAGAAGGCGCGAGTGCGAACAGCAGCGCAAGCGCCATCAAGGCAGTCAAAGAAGTCCAGCAGGAATTCGGTCTCATGCAACATCCTCACCAGTTTTCAAAAACCAACGGAAGTATGGCGTTCCAAGGGGATTATTTCAAGAGCCAGTCGTCGTGAGAAAAGAAATTGTCGACAAAAGGGGTATAGAGACTCTATTCTTGTCTTAAGGTACCATCATTTGGACAACCGGTGTGCAGAATCGGCTGTCCGATGAACTGTGGCAGGATGTGTCGTGACCTGCCTGTTCTCTTCGCAACAGCAAAAAGGGGTGTTTTCAGAGTTCTCCTCTGGACAGGGGAAAGCGCTGCAGCGAAGACATCTTTCAGGGAAGGCCGAATGAACATGATTCGTTTGGAGTGTCAAAGAAAGCGTTGTTGCGCTGTCCTGATCGTTCTGGCGTTGATCGTTGTTTTTCACCTTTCAACACCCGTTGCGCAGGGTCAAGTTCCGAGCGTCTGGCAGTCGTCTTTGCTCCCAGGAAACCAGACTTTGGAGAAGTCTGTTTCTTCCAATGAGCAAGCGTTTGTAAGAGTGGGCACAGTTCACGCGCCTGCAGGCGCTGGGTTGTTCGGCAGTCCCTCATTGATGAGTGCTCTTTTGTTCGATGAAGACTGGGAGAGTTATTCAAGCACCTCGCAAGTCTTTGGAGCAGGGGGCTGGGTTCATTCCACCTATGGCAACGCCACTCAGACTCTGGGTGTTCACAGTGGAACAGGTCATGCCGGAGGAATCTCTCCGACCAACGTCCTCTACTGCAATGATGGCGATGGGAATGCCGTTCATCTGTTTCCTGCCACATATCCCTCAGACAGTGAGCCACTGGTAGTGGACGTCTGGATGTACGATGAGGGAGGCACCAACAACTTCAAAGGAGTCAGCCTCATTCGAACCAACGATGGCGGACTGACTCAGTCAGGTCGGGTGTGTATTCATCGCTTCACTGACAAGGGCATGTATTGGCGTCTTCGTGGAGACGGTCTGACCTTGGAACAGTTTGCTGGACCTGGAATCGGTCCTGGGTGGCGACGCATTGTGATCACGGTTGGCAGCAACTCCTGCGTCGTGAACGTCAATGGCTCTACTGCAGGCGCTACTTCCGGTTACTCCTTTGTTCCGACGGGTGGATGGAATGCTGTGGCGCTCGGATACGAGAACAACAGCGCCTACACAGGCGGGGAAGCTTTCTTCGATGAAATCATGGTCTACACTGGTCAGGCTCCGACAATGACACCAACACCCGTTGCCACTGACACACCGGCACCGGCGGATCTCATTGTGGACAATCTCGACGCAGGTTACAGTGATCATCAGGGAGACACTCCCTGGATAACGGGATCGTCGGGATCGAGTTTCTATGGAACGGACTATCGCTACAACCTCACCGGAACCGGTCTGGATACGGCCACTTGGACGACCAACATTCCTACCGCGGGAATGTATGAAGTCTTTGTCTGGTACTCCGCCGCGATCAACCGAGCCAACAACGCACCCTTTACTGTTCACCATGTAGGGGGAACCCAGACCGTATTGGTGAATCAGAAGACCGGCGGCGGTGAGTGGTACTCATTGGGAGTTTTTGCCTTCAGCGCAGGATCGGCAGACGTGGTTCTGAGTGATCAGGCGGAGCCTGGCATGGTGGTCATTGCCGATGCCGTGCGTTGGCTGTCGCAGGGCATCACTCCAACGCCTACATCCACACCGACACCGACCTATCCCCCACAGGATGGTGCGTATCCAAACCTGGGCAGTTGGCGGGAGTTGTTCGTAGATGATGCTCTCATTGAACAGGCTTCCGGCCTGAATCTCGAGATGCACAGTCCGGAGCCGAGAGAAGTCGTGATTACCTTTGACGCTCCCTGGGAAGGTTCGAACAGCGCCTACGTCACAGTTTTCAAAGATGAGAATCTCTATCGCATGTACTACCGTGGGAACAAGCCAGGTAATCCTCAAGTGACCTGCTACGCAGAGAGCACCGACGGCATCAACTTCACCAAACCCGTTGTCGGCATATTTAACTTCGGAGGCAACACGAACAACAACATTATCCTCGTGGACGAAGGCACACACTGCTTCGCGCCCTTCAAAGACACCAATCCCGCTGCTCCCGCCTCGGAACGATACAAGGCGGTCAGTCGTGGTGATGGCGGCTTGATTGCCTTTGTGTCCGCAGACGGCATCCACTGGTCGAAACTGCAGGAGACACCAATCATCACCCAGGGAGCTTTCGACTCGCAAAATACGGCATACTGGGATTGTGTGCAAAAGAAGTACGTGGCAAACATCCGCACCTTTGAAGCGGGTTTTCGGACTGTGTCCCGGTCTGTTTCAACAGACTTCCGGAACTGGTCAACGCCGCAGTTCTGGACGTACGGTGACACCCCACGAGAACATCTGTACACCAATGCGGCTGTTCCCTACTATCGCGCTCCCCAGTTCTGGTTGGCATTGCCCATGCGTTGGGAGCGGAACCGGCTGACCATTTGGGAAGACGACACGCCGATTGATGGAGTTTCTGACGGTGTCTTTCTCTCCAGCCGCAATGGCCAGAATTGGGATCGGCGGTTCATGGAAGGCTTCATTCGTGGCGGCTTGGATCCACTCAACTGGGGCAACTCCCACGGCAATAACGCTCCCGTCTGGGGTATCGTTCCCACTGGGGACAATGAAATGTCGATCTACTGGACAGAGCATTTCGGGGCATCCATACCCATGGGGGCACCTGAGGAGAAGTCCCAGAAAGAAGGAGAGGTGACGCCAGCGGAAGACTCCGGCACCGCTCCCAGAATTCGGCGCGGTGTTCTGAAGCCCGACGGCTTCGTGTCCATTCATGCAGGTTATTACCCAGGGGAATTCACCACCAAGCCTCTGGTCTTTGTCGGCCGCGAGATGATCATCAACTATGAGACTTCTGCCGTGGGCACGATTGACGTTGAATTTCAGGATATCAACGGCAATCCCATTCCGGGATTCACCTTGGCCGACTGCGTGGACACCTACGGAGACGAAGTCGAAAGACCGATTCTCTGGCAGAGAGGTGTGGACTATACAACCAACGTCAGCGCTCTTTCAGGAATACCGGTCAAGATCCGATTTGTGATGAATGACGCGGATTTGTACTCCATTCGATTTGCCGAGTCGGAGACCCTCACACCCGAGCCAACCCTCACGCCGACCGAGTCGCCGACGGAGACGCCAACCGGGATGGATACAGAGACCCCGACAGAGACACCCGCCGACTCTCCTACCGAGACGGAAACTCCGACAGAAACTCCAACGGAGACACCAGTTGATACGCCCACACCCACAACAACGGAGAATCCGGTCACTGTCTGGCAGGTTTACTGAGACTTTCGTCCTGCATACCGACTGCATCTGGTGAAGCTCGTCTTTTGCACCAGGTCTTGTCCATGCTGCGTGATTTGAAGCACTTACTCAATATCGGTAGACTTTGACCCTGCATACTGCTATTCTCTCCCGTTGAAATAGCGCCCGCCTACCAAAGCGGGGGTCAGTGATTTTTTTTCAGGAGTCAGTAGACTGGGAGGCAAAGAGAGTTATGGCCGGTGGTACTTATGACGTCATTTCTTTGGAAGGGTTGCAGCCCGAGCAGGTCATTGTGTTGGCGAGCCTGCAGGGTCTGGTGAACCGTTCCGCTCCGAGAGCATACTTTTTGACAAAACCCGATGGCCCCGAGAAGCATTGGATGGAGTGGTACTCTGACTATGCTCTTGTGCCCAACGAGATCACGGTTGATGAATTCCTAGCCAAGTATGTCGGGGAAGCCAAAGGCTATATCGTCTACGATCCAAGACTTCCAGACACTCTGAACATTGCGGTGTCCATGGCTGGAGTGAACGAATGTGTAATCTGTCATCCCAGCGAGGAGAAGAAGGTGGCGGGTCTCGGGCTGCCCTGCTTTCAGAATCTCTGCGGCCGTTGGTCAGACTGGAAAGCTGCCTACGATTGGGCAATCAATGAGTTGATGCCGGAAACCAACCGGATGACGCTTGCCAACTACGATTACGGAACGGGCGTTCAGGCAAAACCGACCTTTGATTTCCTGATATCCCGCAAGGGATTTTGCATGGGTGTTAGTGTCAACGAAGCCGATTTTCCTGATGAGCCGGAATTGTGGCACCGAGTGCTCGTGGACGCTCCCGAGGGAGCGATGATGATCGGCTGGCACACGGCGCGAGACACGGAAGCAACGCATGTGGCTTTTTGCAGTCGCTATGACGTTCTGGTGTATTGTGCCGGTGCCTGGAACATGTCCTTTCATCAACATGTCGCGCATCAATATGAGTATTCGCAGGATCACTGTGAGCGAGCCGAGTGCGAGCCGGAAGGGCGCTACGCGACGATGGTATTGTCCGATGGCGACTCCTGGCATTCGATGGTGGATCTTCAGAAGCACTTCTGGATGCATCCCCAACGTGGTGAGGTGGCCTTGGGGTGGGAGGTGTCGCCGATTTTCGCGCGACTGGCACCGGCTTTGTTGGAGTACTACTACGAAACTCGAACCGAGAAAGACTATCTGGTCTGTGGTCCTTCGGGAATCGGATACAATTACCTGAGCATTTTTGGCAGTTGGGAAGATTTTGTGGACAAGACTTCCGATGTCATGAGTGAAGTCTCACTTCAGGCGATCTGGGTCATCAACCGAGAAGTGAAGCATCTGCCTGGGGGCATCGTAGAGCACAAACTGCGTGGCCGAACAATCCATTACACCAAGGCGCAACTGGAAGAGTTTGGTGGACTCAAGGATCAGAACGGTGCGGATCTTGTAGATCCTGAGATGGTGGAGAGGTATGTCAAGGGGATGCCGATGGCGATGGGCTTTTTCCAGGGCTGGGAACGAATCCCTGGCGAACAGCCTCGTTGGCTGGACGGAAAAGTCTGGTGTCCGACCGCGGCGGTTATTGGCAAAAATGTTGACGCAAGCGTTGCCGAGTTCGAGCAGGCTGCTCAGGAACAGCAGCCAGGTCCGGCTTTCGTCTCGGGTCATGTGAACTGCTATGATGCGACGATGGAAACGGTGATCGAGGTGGGCAAGGCTCTGGAGTCGAAAGGCTTCAAGGTAGTCCGTGCGGATGAGTTCCTGCAATTGGCGCAGGACGCATTCAGGAAGGGCTTCCGGAAGTAAACCGAGCACAGAGCAATGGCGCAGAAACCACATACACTTGCGTTTTCTTTTGCTGCGGAGAAACGCTTTTTGGAGTGGTAACCGATGAAGCAACCCAACGTTGTCTTCCTGATGGTGGATCAACATAACGCCAAGTGCCTTGGGTGCTATGGAAGCCAGCATGTGCATACGCCGAACTTGGATGCTTTGGCTTCAAGAGGAGTCCGATTCACTTCAGCATACACGCAATGTCCGATTTGTTCCCCAAGTCGGATGTGCTATCTGACCGGACAGTATGCTCACAATCACGGGTACTTCGGACTCAGGGGACCGAGACCCATTCAGTTGCCGAACCTGTTTTCCCACTTCAAGGGCCACGGTTACCATACCGCAGCAATAGGCAAGGTACATCTTCCGGAAGGTTGGATCGATCCCAACTGTGATTTCTTCTGTGAAGCCGTGTTTGGACGAAGCAGGAGCATGGGTGAGTCCTATGAGGAGTTCATGCGTCGGCACGGTATCGAAGATCCAGAAGACGAAGTCACACGCAATCGCTTGGCCGTGGGACAGTTTCTGGAGAGCATTGATGGCAGACCCGACTGGCTTCCCAAAGAGCTGAGCCGCGAAGGCTTCTCTGTCTCTGCTGCATCCGAGTTTGTCCGGAACAGACCCAAGGACAAGCCTTTTCTGCTGTGGATGTCGTTGAGCAAACCACATCCGGAATACAAACCGGCTCAAGAGTTCTGGGATATGTATCCCGAAATCCCCCTGCCCCCAAGCGCGGACGATGAACCAACGGACAGGATTCTTTCCTTCCGACGTACCTGGCACCAACAGCATGAGAATCCACCGGCAGATGTGGAGCCGCGGGACTACGTATCCTTGAGACGTCGCAATATCCGCGGCTACTACGGGAACATCACACATGCCGACTGGGCAATTGGTCAGATTCTTTCTTGTCTCGAACAGGAAGGAATTGTCGAAGATACCATCATTGTTTACACCACGGATCATGGCGACATCGCCTGTGAACATGGAATCTTGGAAAAGGCACCTGGCATCAACTCGGATTCCGTCTGCAGAATTCCCTATATATGGTCATGGCCTGGGCATCTTCCACAGGGAGTCGAGCGCAGCCAACTGGTTCAGGCCATTGACATGTGGCCGACGCTGACAAGTCTGGCCGGGCTTTCCGAGATGAGCATGTGGGACGGCAGAAACATCACCGACTGCCTGATGGATGAACGCAAGAAAGTACACGAAGCCGTCTTTACCGAAAACCCCTTCCTCAAGGGCATCACAACCGAGCGCTGGCGGATGATCCGAGTGCCCGAAGGCATGTTTCCAGGAGATCCCATCCGAGGAGAACTCTATGACCGATGCAAAGATCCCTGGGAGCGCACCAATCTGTTTCATAGTCCCACCTATTCCAGCATTGTTCAGGAACTGACCGAGAAAATGCTCGACTGGCTCATTACATCTCATCGTCCGATCAGTGCGTTGCCGGTGTTGCCACACCCGTCCGTCACCTGGGCTGATGATCCAATGAATGATCCCAAGCCGCATCCTGAAGATGGCAAGACATCGCCAAACCAGATTTGGGATTGCATCCGCAAGGGAATTGACAACTACCTGTAGGATCCTCTTCGGCGGCTTGGACAGGGAGGAACCAGGAATGCTTGAGAGACTCTTCCACCTGAAAGAAAATCGAACCTGTGTTCGCACTGAGATCATCGCGGGCACGACCACATTTGTCACGCTGTGCTATATCATCTTTGTGCAACCCGTCATCCTGCAAAACGCGGGCATGGACTTCGGCGCGGTGATGACCGCCACCTGCATCGCCGGTGCGCTCGGAACGTTTCTTATGGCTTTTCTGGCCAACTATCCAATAGCACTGGCTCCGGCGATGGGGCACAATCTGTTCTTTGCTTTCGTGATCTGCGGAGCGATGGGGTTCACCTGGCAACAGGCCTTGGGCGCCAACTTCATTTCTGGCTGTCTCTTCATTCTGCTGGCGGCGTTCAAGTTTCGCGAGAGGATTATCGAAGCGGTTCCTGACTCCCTGAAGAACGCCATCGCAGCAGGCATCGGTCTGTTGATAGCCCTTGTCGGACTTGGCTACGGTGGACTGGTAGTGAAGAGTCCCGGTTTTCTTTTGGAGATGGGTAACCTGCGAAGTGGAGCGGCGCTGCTTACGCTTTTCGGCGTCGGTCTGATTGCAGTGCTCTTGGTGCTTCGTGTTCAAGGGGCTATTCTTTGGGGTATTCTTATCTGCGCGCTCATTGGGGTTCCCGTCGGACTGGTTCAGAAACCGGATTCGATCATTTCCTCACCCCCGTCCTTGATGCCGACGCTCTTCAAAATGGATGTGATGGGAGCCTTGAACAAGAACCTTATTGCGGTGATCTTTGTCCTGTTCTTCCTCGATCTCTTTGACACGGTGGGAACGTTGATTGGAGTCGCCGAACGTGGTGGCATGATGAAAGATGGCACGTTGCCGCGTGCGGGCAGGGCGCTTCTTTCAGACGCCATCGCGACGGTTGCCGGCACCTGTCTGGGTACTTCGACTGTGACCAGCTACGTCGAGAGCGCGGCAGGTGTTGCCGAAGGAGGCAGAACAGGGCTTGCCAATGTAGTGACTGGTATCCTTTTTCTGTTGGCGCTGTTCTTCTCGCCTTTGGTTCGAATTGTTGGTGGTGGGTATATGCCGGAAGGTGCGTCCATGGCACTCTATCCCGCCATCGCGCCAGCCTTGATCATTGTCGGCAGCTTTATGATTGGATGTGTCGGCAGAGTGAACTGGGATGATTATTCGGAAGCCATTCCTGCTTTTCTCACTGTGATCGTCATGGGAGTTACAATGAACATCACGGAGGGTATCGCCTTCGGATTCATCAGTTACGTGACGCTGAAAACAGTTCGGGGAGAAGGATGCAAGGTTCATCCACTGACGTACATATTTGCCGTGCTGTTTCTCGTTCGATATATGTTTCTGTAGAAAAACTCATCGGTCTGCGGAAATGAATCCTCTCATCTGCTCTCGTGATTGTTGCCGACATTCGACTGTGGTCAGTCTCGTTTGAAGTGCTTCTTCAGATCGCTTTCACTCAGACGAAGTGTGGTGGGTCTTCCATGGGGACAGGTTCCGCCATTGGGCGTACGACACAGCTGAAGCCCAAGCGATTCCATCTCCTCAAGCGACAGAGCCTGTCCTGCGCGCACCGCCGCATGGCATGCCAGACGTTCCAGCAGCGCATTCTCAAGATCCTCTGCCGCAGAATGATCTTTCTGTCCCTGCGCCAGATCGGAGATGCAGTCTTGAAGCAACTGCGCACTTCGCTCCAGATCCAGTGTTGCGGGGATGGCTGTGACGTTGAAGGTCTCTCCGCCGAAATACTCAATCTCGAAACCCAGGGTACGAAGAGCATCCAGATGCGAACAGACAATGTCCACATCCGAAGGAGCAACGTCCCACGTCAATGGGATCAAGAGATTCTGTGAGGGCATACAGTGTCCTGCTCGTGAAGCGCGAAACTGCTCGAAGAGGATGCGTTCATGAGCCGCATGTTGGTCAATGATAATCAAATCCGGCTCACCATTGACATAGCCGACCATATAGACATTGTTCAGCTGCATCCGCGGCACGAACCTGCGGTGTTCGTCAAAAAGAATCTGCGGAGTTACTGGAGCAGGAACGGGTTTCTGCTCAGATACTGGCGTAGTAAATCCATCGTGGGTCGTTGTCGAGGCACTCGGAGCCGTACCGGTCGGCACTGACTGACCCTGAATAGACCCGAGCGTTTCTGCTCTCTCCTGTGCAGCCAACCGATCACCGAATGCGCTGACCGCCGATTGGATGACTTCGTCCAGATCGCGTTCCCGTTTTGTGCTTGAGGTGTGCTGTGACTGTGGAAACATCGAAGTCTGTCGCGGGATTTCAGGAGTCGCCCTTGCTGTCGAATTCTGCGGTGTTTGCACCGCAAGCGTTTGTCCCGTGAACTCGTTCAGACTGCGAAACACCGTTGAGCGTATCAGATGAAAAACGCTGTTCTCATCATGAAAACGAATCTCCATCTTGGCGGGATGGACATTGACATCCACCGTGTCGGGGGGCATCGCGAGATACAACACGCCGAAAGGATAGCGACCCGACGGAAGCAGCGTTCGGTACGGATCCAAGAGGGCACGCAACATCAAACGGTCTTGAACGTATCGGTCATTGACCAGGAAATAGATCTGCGCTGCGTTCTTTCGATGCTCTGTCGCCAGAGAGATGAAACCCTCCAGCGAGAAGTCTCCGGAAAGACCTGCGACAGGCATGAAGTGTTCTGCTGCACTTTTTCCGAGAACCTGAAGCACCCGTTGCTCGCGAGAATCCACCCCGGGAAACTCCAATGTTTTTCGACCATTGTGGGTGAGCACAAAATGCACACTGGGAAAAGCAAGCGCCTGCCTGACCAGCGTTTCAGCAACCGCGTTGTACTCAGTCTGAGTGCTCTTGAGAAACTTGCGTCGTGCGGGAACATTGTAAAACAAATCGGCCACTTCGACTGTCGTTCCCTCGGGACAGCCTGCTTGCGACCATTGTGTCCCGTCTTCGGAGATGGTCAGGCGACTGCCGAGCGCGTGGCCTTGTTGTCGGGAGGTCAACGTGAATCGGGCGACAGATGAAATGGCGGCGAGTGCCTCGCCTCGAAACCCGAGCGTGATCACCGAATCGAGATCTTCCGCCGTGCGAATCTTGCTTGTTGCATGTCGTTCGACACAGACGCGAACGTCGTCGGCTCCCATGCCGACACCGTTGTCTATGACAGCGATACAGGACTTTCCCCCTTCGTCAATCTCGATTTGTACCCGCGAGGCCTTGGCGTCGAGGGCGTTGTCAACCATCTCCTTGACGACCGAAGCGGGGCGCTGCACCACCTCGCCTGCAGCAATTTTTGAAGCGACATCCGGTGGCAGAACCGTAATCAGAGGCATTCTGGCTCCGTGATCTCTCAGCGAATCCGATAGAGCTTGCCCAACTGCTCTTTGGCGGATTCGACAAACTGCCCCTGCGGACTGATATTGACATAGGTTTCGAATTCTTTGATGGCTTCTTCGACTTTGCCGAACCGAGTGTAGAGTACCGCGAGGTTATAGTGAGCCGGTTCATAGTCACCAATTGCGATCGCGGCCACATAATTGTCCAGAGCATAGTCGGAATAACCCAGTGCTTCTTGAACGACTCCCAAGTTGTTGTAAGCCGCTGCATACTGCTTGTCGCATTCGATGGCGGTCTGATACTGCATCATGGATCTTCTGAGATCGTCATTCTGATAGTACAGATTGCCGAGATTGTAATAGACGCGGGCGTCGTTTGGGTTTTCCATCAAAACTTCGCGAAACATCCGAATTGCCTGATCGGTCTTGCCCTGTCTTGCCAGTTCGACACCGCGTTCATAGAGTTTGACACTGACTTCATCAACGGCCACGCCTTGTCGGACAAGATATTCCCGATATGTTTCGCTTGCATCTGGCCGTGCCACAGCGCCCTCGCCCGATGGAACATATTCCTCATCCCATCTTTTCATGGCAGCGGAAATCTCTTCGGGAGTTTTCCCAAGCGCCTGAAGCTTCTTGCGGGCATCCAGGCGCTCCAGTCCTCTCTTCGCGCGGGGGAAGTCCGGGGATGAGGCCAGCGCGGCGTAGAAATGCTCCTGAGCCTCATCGAAACGATTCATCTTGCTGAGCAGTTCGCCCATGTCACAATGAACCGCAGGACGCTCACTGATGGTCAGAGATCGCTTGTAGTGCTCCAGCGCCTCGTCATTCTTTCCCTTTTCCTCAAGCCTCTTGGCCTTGCGCGCTTCCTGGAGCGAAATGCCGACCAGCTCATCCTTGGTGTACAGGTGCATATCGGCGCACCCGACAAGCAACACGACTCCCAGCAAGAAACACCCTCCCCAGATCCATCCTGCGCGATTGCTTCTACCCTTATCTGTGCCAACTTCGTAAACCATGATCCGTACCCTTGCCCCTTTCATGAAATATCCAGCAAACTATCTCCAGCGTCCTCAGGACGCAACGGTCGCTCCGAAGGGAGAGATTTCCCGCAGCCGTCGGATGATCCCAGGCATCTTCTCGACAATATAATCTATCTCCTGCTCTGTATTATAGCAGCTCAGACTGAATCGAACAGAGCCATGTGCGCACGTGAAGGGTATCCCCATTGCCCGAAGAACGTGTGACGGCTCCAGAGAACCCGAAGTGCAGGCTGACCCGGAAGAAGCGGCAATACCCAGCTCGTTGATCATGAGAAGGATTGCCTCACCTTCCACGTATTCAAAAGAGATATTGAGCGTGTTGGGGAGTCTCTGATCGGTGCATCCGTTGATGCGAGCGTCTGGACAGTTCTCGAGAAGCCCCTTTTCGAGTCGGTCGCGCAACGCCCTGACTCGAGTGTTTTCTTCATTCAGATGATCCTTGGCCAGTTCACAGGCTTTGCCCAGAGCGATGATGGATGCCACATTTTCCGTGCCACCTCGGCGCCCACGCTCCTGATGCCCTCCGATGAGAAAAGGTCGAAACGGCGTTCCCCTGCGAACGTACAGAACGCCGACCCCTTTGGGAGCGTGCAGTTTGTGACCTGAAAGCGACAGCATTTCTATGGTGCTCTCGCGCAGATTCAAAGGAATCTTGCCAACGGCCTGTACGGCGTCGGTGTGAAAAAGAATCCCGCGCTGTCTCACCATGAGGCCGATTTCCTCGATGGGAAAGATGACGCCAGTCTCATTGTTCGCATACATGATTGAAACGATGGCGGTATCACTGCGAAGGCTGTCCTGTACCTCATCGAGGTTCAGCCGACCTTCCGCATCAACAGAGAGATAGGTAACATCGTAGCCATGCTTCTCAAGATGCCTGCACAGATTCAGCACTGCGGGATGCTCGACCCGGGTTGTGACAATGTGTCTCTTCTCGGGAAAGCACTCCAGGGCGCTACGAATGGCGGCGTTGTCGCTTTCCGTTCCGCAACTGGTGAAAACGATCTCTGTCGGCAGTGCGCCCAGAATGTCTGCGACCCGTTCTCGGGCTTCCACCACTTTGCGCTGCACGTTTCCGCCAAAACTGTGCATGCTGGATGGATTTCCGTAGAGATCGCAGAAATACGGTTTCATCTCTTCGAAGACTTCGGGAGCCACTTGCGTCGTAGCGTTGTTGTCCACGTAGATATTGTTCACGACGGAACCTCCTCGACAACAAGATCTTCGGAGACCAGTTCCCGCAACTTCTCCTGAACATAGGACTTCAGCGTAATCGGAGCAACAGGACATCCTGCACAACTACCCCTGAGGGAGACCAGCACACGGTTGCCGACCACGTCCATCAAAACCAGGTCGCCGTTGTCTTTGGCCAACACAGGACGAATCTCCTCTTGCACGACTTTCTGAATGAGGGCGATTTTCTGAAGGTTGGTCAGTTTGCGCTTCTGCTTTGGCTCCGGCTCTTTTAATGACTGTTCCCCGTGAACTTCCTTGATCAGATCCTCGATCTCATGAAGACAGGAGCCACAACCACCTCCTGCTTTGCAGTAATGTGTGACTTCCTCAACGGTGGTGAGATGATTCTCTCGAACAACCCGCTTGATTTTCTCATCCGTTACGCCGAAACAGCGACAAACAAGACGACCTTCATCTTCATCAGAGGATTCATAGTGCAGCCCTCGATAATTGGCAAATGCTGCTTCCAGAGCGTCCCGTCCCATTACCGAGCAGTGCATCTTCTCTTCGGGAAGACCCCCCAGGAATTCGGCAATCTGTTCGTTGCCGACCTGAAGAGCTTCCTCTAGAGTCTTTCCTTTGATGATCTCAGTCAGTGCGGACGACGAAGCGATCGCACTGGCACACCCAAACGTTTTGAACTTGGCGTCAACAATGCGCTGCGTTTCCTTGTCTATTCGCAAGGTGAGCCGCAAGGCATCTCCACAAGTGATGTTGCCAACTTCACCCACTGCGTCGGGGTTTTCGATCTCCCCAACGTTGCGGGGATTCAGGAAATGCTCACGAACTTTCTCTGTGTAGTCCCACACGATACGTTCACCTCATGTAATGAAACAAGCAGAGGCCTTGTTCTTGCGATGGGGACAAACCCCATCCACCTCATGGCGGGGCAGTCTTTACGACAAGCGCCCCAACCTGCAAGAGTACCCTATAAGAACTCTACCCTGCAGGAAAGATAGAACTTCCGTGGAAATGGGTCAAGCAGTGAGTGACAGCGTACGACAAGCCACAGAAGAAGTGCTCAGAGAACGGAGTTTTGTGCTGTCCTGTGGAGCCGAAGAAAGGACACTGGTCTGCAAACAGAACAGTCTGCCCGCTGCAAACCTAAGCACCACCTCTTGACGCGAGATGTGTGGTACAGGAAGAACCAGGTCGGCACACTTCGAACGGCGGCCTTTCTATCTCGGTGCGCGGCGTCTTCTGGGATCCCGTCGCGGGCGCCTGGGATTGTCTCTTGGAGCCGAATCCCTTCGCTTTTCCTTGGGAGAGATCACGACACGTCGCATCTCACCTTGGCCGCGGCTGAATGTCTCCACGTCCTTTTCGGGTTTCAGTGTCAGATGGATGACGCGGCGGTCATGCGCCGGCATCGGATCGGTGATGATCTCCCGACCTTGTTCCACGGCTTGTCTGGCAAGTTTTCGGGCAAGACCTTCCAGGGCGTCGGTGCGTTTGTCTCGATATCCTTCAAGATCAATGTTGATCCGAGTCCACTCCTCGTCTTTTCGACCGGTATTGACCACGCGGGAGACCAGATACTGGAGCGCATCCAGAGGTCTGCCCTGTTGTCCCGTGAGAAGGTCTCCACCGCCTCGGATTTCAACGAGAATCTGCCCATTCTCGTCACGGGCAGATACCTCTGCCTGCATCCCCATCAGACCGATGATCTCTCGGGTCAGGCGAACCGCGGTGGCTTTGTCATCACTTTCAAGGCAGGTCAACCGGACACGTGCCTGTGTCTTTCCCAGCAGTCCAAAAAGTCGCGGTGTTTCCACCTGGAGCACTTTCACTTCCACGTCATCGCGGGAAGCCATCAGTTCTGCCAGTCCATTTCGGATGGCCTCTTCAACACTCTTGCCTGTGCTTTCAATTTGCTTCTTCATGGCTCAAGAAATCCCTCTCTCTAACCCCCATGCTTGGGTTGATCCATCACTCTTTGTTGTACTCCCTGAAGCAGTGAACTGACCGTCCAGTATAGAATTACGCCCGACGGGAAATTCCACAACAACACCATGAAAAAGAGAGGCATGAACTTCGTCATGAATGCCTGTTGTGGATCCACCACCTGCTTGCTCTGTTGCAGATACGTAATGAGTCCCATCACCAAGGGGATCACATTCAGTGAAACAAAACCGAACATCGGCAGACTGAAAGGGATGTAGAACAGAGCATCCGGTTTTGAAAGGTCGTCAATCCACAGCGCAAAAGGCGCTCCCCTGAGCTGAATGGAATAGTTCAGTGTCATGAAAAGACCGATGAACACGGGCATCTGAAGCAGCATGGGAAGACACGATCCCATCGGATTGGCTCCGTGCTGGCTATACAGTTCCATGGTCTTCTTCTGCAGTTCCCTTGGATTGTCCTTGTACTTCTCGCGTAATTCCTGAATCTGCGGAGACAGCTCCTGCATCTTCTTCATGGCGCGCAGCTGCTTAATCGTCAAAGGATAGGTCACCCACTTGGCGAGAACGGAGAGAATCAGAATTCCGACACCGTAGTTGGGGATGACCCGATAGAGCGCTTTGAGCAGCCAGAGAATCAGCGGGCAAATCCAGCTGAGACGCAGCGCCCGCAAGAATCCTGTCGAGAACACCGCATTGTGAACTCCAGCGCCAAGAGGAGCCAACAAATCGGTGTCCTTTGGCCCCATGAACATATGGAATCCGAAATGCTTCGGGGTTCCTGGGGCAATTCGTCCGATGGGCAGAGCAACGCTGACGTCCGAAGTTCCCTGCACATCACGTGTTCGCGTTCGCGCCAGTTCCAACTCATTGTGGGGAACCAGGGCAGCGATGAAATAGCGATTCTCCATGCCGAACCAGTCTACCGTGCCGACATATTCACGAACAGTTCCCAATTTCTGGCCTTGCTGGGGCATCTTCTTCATTTTACCGTTCAATTGAACGATGGCGGCTTGTCCGGCCACACCTTTTCGTCCCTTGGAAGCGCCTTCCAGATAGCGTCCCAATGCCCGGGTTGCGACCAGTTCCAGCGTTCCTCGATCGGCCGTTTCCTCGCCGGTCAGATAGGTGGCATGAATGTCCAGCCGACCTTCATATCGGTCGGGATAGAATGTGTAGACTTTCTGAATTTCCAGCTCGTCGGTGCGAACAGAAAAAGTCACAGTTGTCGTGGTTTCGACGATGATTTCGGAGGACTCGCAAGCATAGACCATCTCCGAATCCAGAGCGTTTCCGTTGCACTCCAGCAGGAAAGTCCCGATGGGTTGGGGCCCTTCCTGCGGAATCAGTTCGACCGCCACGTCGTCAGGAAATGGTGATCGGAGATTCTTCTGGGCGTCTTCGAACTGCCTGGCCTGTTCAAACTTGCTCTTCAGATCAAGATAGGCTCGAAAGTAGGGCAGCATTTCCGGAGCAAGTTTGGTCTGTGCTTCTTCTAATGTCATCTCTTCGGGGAAGTGTTTTGTGTATTGCTTCAGTTGAAGGGCGAGCAGGCGTGAATCAGCAAACGGCATCTCCGCCCACTGAATCAACTTCCACGAGGTGGCACGTGCTCCACGTGTATGCAATGTGACATCGTAGAGATTTGATCTGACACGAACGGTTTTCTCCGGGCCTGTGACGAAGAAAACAGGTTCCTTGGAGACCGACTCAACAGTGGGAGGAGTCTCCATTCGTATCGGCTCTGTGACATCAGCGAGGTGTTCGGGCGACGCTTCCTGAACGGGAGACGATGCCAATTGAGGCACTTCGCGTGAAATGGGTTGTTCCTGCTGTTGAGCGGTGTGCTGTTCGGTCTTCTTTCCCAGAAAATAGGAATTGACCGCAAACACGATCAAAATGAACAGGATAAACCTCAGAAAGTCCTGTTTCTGCATAAATCCTTTCTACGGGCTTCTGTGCAAGACGACAGACAGAAGAAAAAACAACGATACCGGACTCCGTCAGGATACCGGATCGTACCCACCTCGACTCCAGGGATGACAGCGCAGAACACGCCAGACAGCCATCCAAGTACCGCGTAGGGCGCCGTACTTCTTGATGGCCTCAACGGCATACTGCGAACAAGTCGGCACATAACGGCATCGTGCCGGATACAGAGGTGAAATCCACCGCTGGTATATCCTCAAAAGCATGAGCAGCACTTTTGCGACCATGCTGCCAACTGCCTTTCCTGTTCATCGAGTGCGGCTTCTGATCCGTTCGGACAGTTGGAAGAAGGTATTCTCCAGTTGTTCGAAGTTGAGTTCTTCCACACCCGGGTTGGCTCTGAATATGATATGCGTGCCTTCAGCCAACCTGTCCTTATTACGGCGAAAGATCTCTCTCATTCGCCGCTTAATCCGTCCTCGTGTTGTAGCCCGGGTGGCGACTTTGCGACTCACCACAAAGCCCGCCTGTCGTCGGCCCTGCCCCACCTGATCATAAAATAGATCAAAGGCCCGGGAACGAACCACTTGACCAAGCGCAAAAATACTCTCGTATTGGGCCTTTTTCCTAATCTTCTCATAGCGACGTAACGTCTGTCGCCGGAGTGTCATAGCGCGCTCAGTCTCTTTCTTCCTTTTTGGCGACGGCGCTTCAGGACAAGTCGGCCGCCTCGGGTGCTCATTCGGCTGCGAAATCCGTGCGTCCTTTTGTACCTGATGCGACTCGGCTGATAAGTCCTCTTCAAAAGTCCTCCTCACTCCTTTCTCTCCAAGTGTGTTGCCGGTCTGGCGCCAGCGCACAGAGACAACACTATTCCCTCGCGGAAAACCCGCGTCAGGCTCAAAACTTGGGGGATTATAGAGAACAGCCCCAAACTGTCAAGCAAAACAGGGTGCGGTCGGAAATTCACAGATCCTTTGAGAAAAAGGCAGGGAATCCTCTGACAACGCCCGTTGCTCTAACTGAAGACCTATAGTCCTTCGGGATGTCCCGCCCTTCGGACACCACGCGCCCCGCGCTTTTTGGGGCCGGGAGAGCCGGCATAGTTGGATGTTCGGTAGTCGGTTTCCACGGATGCCATCCGGAGTTCACAGATTTCGTACAGCCGCGAAATTGTATGAGCTTGCAGACGTTGCTCCAGAGTCTTGGGATCCGAGTTGGTCGTAACAATGAGTGTCTTGTTGGCCTGATAGCGTCCGTTGACCAGAGTGTAGAAACGGTCGAGCACAAAACCGGAAATGCGTTCCTGCGCTCCCACGTCATCGAGAACCAGGACATCTACTCCAAGAAGCCTTTCCAGAATGTCAAACTCTGTTGCCGAACTGTTTTCGTCAAAAGTTGCGCGGATCTCCTGAAGCAGATCGTTCATGTTGAAAAAAAGGCCGGTGTATCCTTTCAGGATCAACTCGCGCAAAATCGAAATGGCCAGATGTGTCTTTCCCACACCCGGATGGCCGATGAACAGAACACCCCTCTTGTTGGTACTGGAGTAATTCTTGACGTACTCACGCGCCCACTTCAGATCTTTTTCGTGTTCGGGTGTCGGGTTTTCAAAAGTGTCGAAGCTCTTGTCTTCGAAAATTGGGGGGATGTTGGCCTGCTCCAAGTGAACCTGGATGAAATAGCGCTTCTTGCATTCGCAGGCGCGTGCCCCTTGCTCCGTGACGATATTGCCATATCCGTCGCATTGGTCGCAGCCGTAAGGAAACTTTCTGGGCTTCCCTTTTGGATGCTTTCTCCGTTCGTCAATCTTCTTGACGACGGTCTCAACGGTCTGCTTGGTGTGTGTCGGCATGTCGTTCTCCTCGGTACAGCGCCGTAATGAGCCCTGCAAGCGACTTGTTTGGTTTTCTCCGCATCTCTTCAAACGCACTCAGAATAAGAGCCAGATCAAATCGTTCGGTGATTTCCCGCAGGTCGTCGGCAATACGTGTGTTCATCCGAAGACCGAAAACCTGTTCGTACAGCTGACGCACCGTACGAAACTTGTCCTTCGCTGGCATGGCATCCACATAGCGCAGAGTCAGATGCGTCACACCAGTATAACCCCTGGCTTTCAGCCGCTCCCGGGTTCGTTCCGCTTCCTCTTCGGTCAAGAGCGGTTCCAGGAATCGAAAATGCTCCAAACCTCCCGGCGTGACGCCTTCCTTTCGTTCAAGATAGCCTTCTTGCTCGAGACATTTTATCACCTCGTCAATACGATCGGACAACGCTCCTGTCCAGCGATGCAAATCCTCTCGGCTGACCAGAAACCAGTCAGGGAAGAAGTTTTGCTCTGTCTCCAGTTCAAAGAGCTTCTTCAGAACGGACCAACCCGCCTCTCCCACACGCTCGACGATTTCTTCCGGCAAGCCGCTCTCCTCGAGCCACCTGGGGGAACAGGTGTAAAGCAGGTCATCACGCATTGGATCGTGCTTATCCTTTCAGCAGTCCCCACATCTCGTTCGTGCAGGCAGATCAGGCCTCGTCCGCAGCCTGATTCTCCTTGCCAGGCTCAATGGGCTCTCGGTCAAATCGGGTGGCATCCTGACGGATTTTACAGTCGGGATCATAACAGTGGATTTTCTCAGCCAGACATTCGATCTCCCGCTGCATCGCCCGAAGCCGTTCGGCGATTGGGTCCGGTAAGTCCGAATGATCCAGATCGGGAGAACCGATGCGTTCTCCTTTGCGCCGAACAATCTTTCCCGGAATTCCCACGACGGTACAGTCGGCTGGAACAGACTTCAGGACGACCGATCCCGCTCCGATCTTGGCGTTGTCGCCAATCTCGATATTTCCAAGAATCTTAGCTCCGGTGGAAACCATGACATTCCTGCCCAGAGTCGGGTGCCTTTTCCCAGACTCCTTGCCTGTACCACCCAGCGTCACTCCTTGAAACAAAGTGCAGTTTTCTCCGACGATGGTGGTTTCTCCTATAACAACACCCATGCCATGGTCAATGAAGAAGCCCTTCCCGATCAGAGCGCCGGGATGAATCTCTACGCCCGTTATGAGTCTCGCCAACTGCGACAGTGCTCGTGGGACAAACGGAATCCGCATCTTCAACAGAAAATGCGCCACGCGGTAAGCGGCGATGGCGTGGAAACCCGCGTAGGTCAGCAGCACTTCCAGGTATCCCCAGAAACCACGGGCAGCTGGATCTCTCTGGAAAACACACCAGTAGTCTGACCAGATTTTCGGAATGTTGATGACAAAAGCCAAAAGCACCAACGCGCCGATGGCAACAAGTACCCACTGAACGACAAGCAAGGCCATGACAACCACTCCTTCAGACAAGTCACACGAGTCGGCATGACAGGAAAACCCATCACCCACTCACTTTCTGTGACTCTATCACAATCTCCGCTCTGACAAAAGCAGGACATCAGCATTTGATCCCCGTATCGTTTCCGACTATTGTTCTCTGTATTCGTTGGGTTTGACCGCATCATCAATATATGAGGCAACAGCGGATCTGAACTTGGGCGTCATGAACGAAGACGGTTCGACAACAGCATTTCCATTTCGAAGACCGGCCTTTCTGGCTTGCCTTGCCTTTCTGGGCGGACTGGTCTGTGGTCGCGCTTGGGATCCTTCCGCCACGCTGCTTCTTTCGGGGTGTCTGCTCCTGGCGGTACTTCTCTGCGCGGCGTTTCGATATGGAGTAAGGGATTCGTTTCCCGCGCTCTTGCCTCTGTTCCTTCTCTTGACATTCCTGTTGGGAATCATGCGCTTTGAATGGCATCAGGACAATTGGAGGGACTTCCAGAACGAGACTTCTCTCTATTCAAGGCAAGGCACTCAAACGCTCCATGGAACAGTCAACGGTGCGGTTGAGGGAACCGGCAGCTACTCACAGACTTCCTTTCCCATCAAGGATGTTTCCGTCGTTGTGGAGAAGCAGGAGTACCCAGTTGGTTCAAGCATTCTGGTCACCGCGTATTGTCCTCTCGATGCTACGCCCCAGTTCGGAGATGTGATTCAGTGCGTGGGACTGCTCGAACCCATTCGTGCCGTGGCTCTGCCGGGACAGGTGGACAACAAAGCCTATCTGGCTTCCGAGGGAATACATGGCCGTGTTCGAATTTATGAGCCAAGCCAGCTGAGGCTGATCCGAGCTGAGCACAAGAGTCCCTATGTCCATATGCGAAGAGCCATCTTTTCTCTTCGCCAAGCGATTCTGAAAACGTATCGGCAACGACTTCCCGCTCCCTGGGAAAACTTGCTGGCGTCGCTGTTTTTGGGAGAGCGTAGCAATCTTCCGAGGCCGCTCAGACAGGCACTTATGGACACGGGTCTTTATCACGCCACATCTGTTTCCGGACTGCACACAACCGTGTTGGTCGGATCGCTGTTGTTTGGACTGAAAATGCTGGGGCTCCGCCGCAAGCACATCGCCCTGCTGGCTTTCCCTCTGCTCGTGGTCTTCTTGAGCCTCGTGGGATGGAAGACACCCGCCGTGCGAGCGTCCATTCTTGCAGCGGGTCTTCTCGCCGGGCTCTTGTTCGAGCGCGACACTGACGCGCTGAGTCTCCTCGGTGTGGCAGGCCTGATAACGCTTGTTGCCAAGCCTTCCGAAGCTTTCTTACCCGGTTTCCAAATGTCTTACAGTGCAGTGTTCTTTCTTTTTGCTCTGACGCCGCGCGTTGAGCGCCTGCTGCCTATGAAAATCAGAGGGATTGGATATCTTTGGA
>JAKQFZ010000363.1 GCA_029558215.1 Candidatus Omnitrophota bacterium | reverse complement strand
AGACAGCACAAACTAAAAGTGGGACAGGTTGGTATTGTGGGTTATGTCACCGGCGCAGGCCAACCTCGTATTGCTACTGACGTTGGTAAGGATGCCGTGTTCTTCAACAACCCTGACCTCCCTGAAACCAAATCAGAGATGGCTCTGCCGCTGAAGATTGAAGACCGCGTCATCGGCGCACTCGACATCCAGTCTGTAGTCTCTAACGCGTTTTCTGAAGAAGATATCAACCTGTTCTCTACACTGGCTGACCAGGTGTCTATCGCCATCAACACCAATCAATTGCTTGCCAACACCGAAAGAGCTCTTGCTGAAGCCCAAAGTCTGCACCGTCAATACCTGGAGCAGGAATGGTCGCGTCGTTCAACCGAAGAGGACGTTTCCAACTACAAGTACACAACGCAAGGTCTGCAGCCGACTGACGAATCCCTGCCTGAGATTAGGATGGTACTGGATTCAAACCGCCCGGTCACCCGGTCTTACGCACCAGAAGATAAATCATCCGAGCCATATTCAGTCCTCGCAGTACCCGTCCTCCTGCGCGGTCAGGCTATTGGTGTGATCCACCTGCGTCAAAACGGAGAGCAGGATTTTGTCTGGAGTGAGAATGAGTTGATCACCGTGCAGAACGTGGCCGACCAGGTTGCTCAGACGCTCGAAAGCGCCAGGTTGTTCGAACAGACTATCCGTCGTGCCGACCGCGAACGCCGCGTGCTTGAGATCACTAATAAGATCCGCTCCTCCAATGAACCGCAGAAGATGCTCGAAGTAACTCTTGAGGAATTGAAGAAACACCTGGGTGCTTCTCAAACTCAGATCGTCATCAACGTTCCCGGCATCACTTCCAGTCTAATGAGTCCGGGAGGATCATCTGGATCGGAGAATCCAACCCAAGACAATGAAAGGCAGAACACATGACCTGGGTCGTCTCAATTGCGAATGAAAAAGGTGGCGTTGCTAAAACGACGACATCGCTTTCTTTGAGCGGTGCCTTTGTTGAAAGCGGTTATCGTGTTCTTGCGGTCGATCTTGATCCTCAGGCCAACTTATCCCTTTCTCTTGGGTATGAAGGGAACCGCAATTCACATTCGATCA
>JAKQFZ010001210.1 GCA_029558215.1 Candidatus Omnitrophota bacterium | reverse complement strand
GCCCAGATCATTCTTTGTCTGGCGATCTTCCTTAGCATCCTTTTGTTTCACCGCAAAGAACATTTCTGGTCAGCATCCGCTCTGTTGGCATTGGCAATAGTGGCTTCATCTGTTCGATGGATCCTCCGGCCTCATTTGTTTGGTCAGCTGTACCTGGTTTTGTTCTACGTCGTCTGTGACAGCTACCACAGACACGGCAAGAAAGCCCTATTTGCGCTTCCTCTTGTCATGATCCTATGGGTCAACATGCATGGTACCTATGTTCTTGCCCCTTGTGTCGTTGGGGCTTTTCTGGTCGCAACACTGCTCGGTCGCGATGGCTCTTCATCGGTTCGCAAAGCGTTCGTGTTCGGTTGTCTTCTCGTTGCCGTCTGCCTGCTCGTCGGGCTGAATCCGTACGGCTTTTCCGTGCTGCGGGTGCCACTTGAGTTGGCCTCAAGTGCTGAACTGCGAGACAAGATTGGGGAATGGGGGCCCCCTCTTCGATTCGATGTTATGGGCCCACAGGGTGTGCTGTATCTCATCGCCATTGGAGCCTTCATACACAACTTGGTTCAGAAGCGATTTGCCAGTGCCTTCGTACTTCTTGCCCCGCTGGCTTTGTACCCCGTCGCGCGGCGTCATGTAGACGTTCTTGCCGTTCTGGTTCCACTGTGTGCTGCAGAACCTTTCGGTATCTGGTGCCGGTTCCTCTTTGCACGCGCTCCCAAGTGGGGTTTTGTCTTGGCAGCAGCACTAATGCTACTGACTGTCTCGCGCGGCATCTTTCTTCTCAGGGAAATCTACGGGAGACCCTCGATTCAGGTCAGGTATCCTTTCGCCGCACTGGATTTCGCCGTACGCAATGGCCTTCATCTTAAATACTTCAGCAAGTACGAATGGGCGGGGCAGATCAGTTGGCTTGACCATCCCCGTTCAAAACATTTTGTCGACGCTCGATTCCGAGTTTTCAACCAGACCCTTCGAGGTGACTACGAGGAGATCATTCACGCTACCCCAGACGCAATGAGGCTCCTTGACCAATATGGTTGCGAAGCCGTCCTGTTGCCCTACCGACCTGGTGGTCTCGTGGATCCTTTGCCTAGTCTGCTGTTTGATTCCAGCGAATGGTGTCTTGTTTACTGGGATGACCTCGCTGTGCTTTTTGTCCGAAAAGGTCTTCTTGAAAGGGAGAGAAAGACGGATATCCAAATATCGCATGCGAATCCCGTCTGGCTGCAGATTCCAAGCGGGCTATCGGATGAAGAGAGATATCTTGTGGAAAAGGATCTCCTGTGCGTCATTGAAAGGTTGCCATCGTGTCAGCATGCTCGGCTGCTTCTCGCAGACTGCTTTCGCACGCAAGGACACGCGAGCGATGGCATACAAATACTTCAGTCCCTGTGCTCGGAGCCTGGTGTCTCTTTCACTTGCTTTGCCCAGTTGGGGGCAGCACTGCTTTCCGAAGGCAGAACAACAGAAGCGGTGATCTTCTTTACAGAAGCAACACACCGTTTTCCTAGAGAACCGGCGGCCTTTCTGAATCTCGCCCAGTTGCTGATGGCCTCTGGCGACCTGAGTGGAGCGCGGCGTGCAGCGCAAAATTCACTCAACCTGGCTCCCGATGATCAATCGGCGCTCCAAGTTCTGGCCTCCATCGAAGAGCGTCTCGGGAATGTTGCAGAATCCATGAGAATCAGACAACGACTCGACTGATGTTTCGGGCATTCTGTTTTTGCCACGGCTGCTCATAGAACTTGACGCAGTTGTAGGGCCGGATTCATCCCGCGCGGCATGAATGCTGCCCTACCGCTCGGCAGCGACGCAGAGTCTCCACTACCGAAGTATTTCAGACAACCCGTGGGTCACGACCCACGCTACAAGACTGTGCTCGAAAC
>JAKQFZ010001209.1 GCA_029558215.1 Candidatus Omnitrophota bacterium | reverse complement strand
CATCGCGCTCGCCGCGGCGTTCACAGCAGCGGGCGATGGACAGTGCGTGACCATGCAGCACCTGCTTCACGCTGCCCGGTTGGATGCAGCTAAACGAGAATATTCGCTCACCGATGCCGAGACGAGGGGATGGATGTGATGAGGGTGATCGTACACATCGAAAAAATCGGATTCCGAGGATTCGATCACGCTGTATCACGAGAGGTGATCGAAGATATAAACACAGGACTTCGCACCGTCCTGTCTGAGCAGCAGCTCCTTAACAACAGTGTAGACAGAATGGCCAAACGTAGAATTGACCGGACCTGGCAAATTAAGATCCCTGAGGCAAAGAAAAACGAAATTGGGGCCTTGATCGCTCAACAAATCAGTTGGAGATTAAATCTATGATCCATGCATTACCCATGGAGCAGTCGATAGGGTCGTTTAATGTAAGCAACGCTATGCGCACGTTGCAGCGTCGGCGTCCCTGTTCGCCAGTTCGATACGATCCTGTCCAAGAATCCGCGGAAAGATTTGGATTCGCACGGATTGCTCCGTCTATCATACAAGATGTCTTGCATCAACCTAGTGAGACATTGAATGCCTCAGTGCGTAGTGAGATGGAATCCCGTTTCAATCATGATTTCTCGCAAGTTCGAGTACATACTGGAGAAATGGCTCAAGAATCTGCGCAGGCGGTCGACGCGTTGGCGTACACTGTTGGCAATCACATCGTCTTCGGGAATGGACATTGGCCCTCCGCATCTGGTGAGCAGGGTAGACTGCTCGCTCATGAACTTGCGCACGTCACCCAGCAGGGGATGCATTCAAACATACCTCCCATATTAGAGATTGACGGGGGAGAGAATGACTCGATGGAGCAGGAGGCCGAACAACTGGCTTCTGCAGCTTGGAACAATGCCACTGTAATTCATCATCAGCAAAGCGAGCCAAGAGTATCGGGCGGTCGATCCATGGTCAGTCGCTCACAACTCACACAGGTCCGCAGAGGTAACCGACGTCGCCCAGAGCAATCTGCCATTGTACCTTCTTGGGTGACGGATGAAGATCCTAAGCAGAGCCAGAAGGAGTCCAACTCAGCGGGATCAGTTTCTCCATTACTTCGGGTTCCTTCGGTCAAGATTCAAAGAACACGGGTTGTTTCAACCCTTCAACGGGTCACAGGTCCGTCCACGGGACCATGCAGTTGGACGTGTCCACCGGGATCTGCTCTCCCCTATGTTCCGACCGCGTCAGCTTCGTTCAATTGTTACGCTTATGCTTTGAACAGTCCGGGGAGTGGTTTTCTTCAGCCAGGGCAACGTGCAAATACTATTGAATATCGCGCTGCAAGAGGAGATCTCAGTGCTATCACATCACTTGGTGGTTTAGTTGCCGCTCGTGCCCACCTTCTTGCTCGC
>JAKQFZ010000311.1 GCA_029558215.1 Candidatus Omnitrophota bacterium | reverse complement strand
TCAATCTGCCGAACCAGATCAAACTGCTCCTGTGTCATCTCTGTCCCGGGAGGAACAAAGCCCTGAAGAACACGGGAGAGTCCATAGATGGCAGCAACTGGATTCTTCAAATCATGACTGGCAATTCGCAGAAACTCGTCCTTGAGTCGTCCGAGATTTTCTCGTTCCAGTTCGAGTTTCTTCCGCTCCGTGATATCGGTTGAGATGCCCATAAGACCAGTTGGGTTGCCCTGTTGGTCGAACAACACGGAGACAGAGAGTCCCGAAACGAACTCCTCTCCATTCCTGCGCCGGTTCAGAACCTCTCCCGCGAAACCGTTCTCGCGCACGGACTGTCTATGGACTTCCATGCCTTTGTTTGGATCGGCATAGAGCATGTCTATGTGCTGGTGAAGCACTTCCTCTCTGCTGTAGCCAAAATTCCGCTCGGCAGCCCGGTTGAAAACCGTAATCCTTCGGTTCATATCCACGGAGATAATCATCTCATGGGCACTATTGATGACGCTGTCAACCAGATACTTCTCCTCGCGAAGACGCCTCTCCAATCGGCCCAAGGTCAGCAGAGACTGGGTTCGAGCCAAGAGGACGACCATGTCCAAAGGCTTGGTTACATAGTCATTGGCTCCAAGTCGAAGTGCTTCGGCAACAAACTCGCTCCCTTCCTGAGCGGTCACCATGATCACGGGAAGTTCGGTCAGAGTATAGGACTTGCGGAGTATCTCGAGCACCTGCAAACCGGACATCCGAGGCATCGCAATGTCCAGCAGCACCAGATCAAAGGAGTGTTGTTGTACCATCTCCAAAGCTCTCTGGCCATTGCAGGCGACGGCGCAGGTGAGACCCTCAAGCGAAAGCCCTTGAGAGAGTAGTTCACAGTTCCATTCATCGTCGTCAACGACCAGAACGTGCCCCTTGTACTCGTGCAGGTACGGCGTTCCAGAGACAACGGGTCTCTCAGATCCTGCGGACTCTCGATCATGACGATTGTCGTTCATGCCATTGCTCCATGGATGGTCTGAATTCGCGAATCATGGCAACTTCTGATGAGATTACCCTAAAAGCGCTCAACTGCAAAATCAATCTCTTTTTCGTTCGGAAGTGCAACTATTGACGAAACCGCTTGCGTTGTGACATAAATCTTCCTGGATCGGAGGATGGACATGAACAGGACTCTTTCGGAAATAAACGATCGGATCAAGAAAGGTACAGTCGTAGTTGCAACGGCAGAAGAACTCATTGATATCGTACGGGAAAAGGGCACCAAAGAAGCGGCCAGAACGGTAGATGTCGTCACCACAGGCACTTTCGGGCCTATGTGCTCGTCGGGCATCTACTTCAATACGGGGCACTCCAAACCTCGGATTAAAATGGGGGGCGGGAAAGTGCTCCTGAACGATGTTCCAGCTTACACGGGTTTGGCTGCAGTGGATCTTTTTCTGGGTGCTTCGGCACTTCCAGAAAACGACCCGCGAAACAGGAACCATCCTGGGGCGTTTCGATACGGCGGCGCTCATGTCATCGAAGAACTGGTTTCGGGCAAGGACGTGCGCCTGACTGCTGAGGCGTACGGAACGGACTGCTACCCACGGAAATCCCTCGCAACTCGGATCAACATTCGCGATCTGAACGAGGCCGTTCTTTTCAACCCAAGAAACGCCTATCAGAACTACGCCGTGGCGGTCAATTTCTCTGACAAGACGATCTATACGTATATGGGCACCCTACGGCCGAATCTGGGCAACGCCACCTACTCAAGCGCCGGCCAGCTGTCTCCTCTTCTCAAGGACCCTACTTACAGAACCATTGGCTTGGGGACGCGTATCTTCCTTGGCGGTGGGATCGGCTATGTGGTTTGGCACGGAACCCAGCATAACCCGGATGTGCCACGTTCCGATCATGGTGTTCCTCTGAATCCGTCGGGAACGTTGGCGGTCATGGGAGATCTCAAACAGATGAGTCCTGAATACCTCAAGGGCGTTTCCTTTCGCGGCTACGGCGTCACGCTAGGGGTCGGCATCGGCATTCCCATCCCGGTACTGGATGAGGAGATCTGCGAGCGGGCGGCACTCACTGATGCCGATCTGCTCGCGCCCATCATTGACTATGGAAACAACTATCCTCAAGGCATCGTCGCAGATTTGGGTCGAGTCAGCTACGCCCAGTTGAAGTCCGGCGTCATCACAGTGCAAGGCAAGGAAGTGAAGACAGCCCCTCTTTCAAGCTATCCCAAGGCGGTAGCTGTCGCTAATACTCTGAAAAAATGGATTCAGGAGGGCAACTTTGCGCTAACGGAACCGGTTGCAGACTTGCCGGGAGTTGGCAGCGGCTACAAGTGCAAGCCGTTGACGGAGCGCCCACTGCAGGACTCTTGAGCCAGTCATCGCGCAAGGATGATCACCCCAGACCCATCAGTTGCCTTCTGTTCTGTATGAGACGTAGGGGCTCCGGCCTCTCATCCTCTATCTAGGTCAACCTGGTTGCTGGTCAGTGTCCCTGCACACGCACGGTCAGAAACATTGCGCTCTCATCTATATGCCTCAGACCATGGTACGGCGACTCCAGTCGTGTTTGTGGGATAGGGAGTAGGAATGGTTTCACCTGTAGTAGAAAAGGCAAAGTTGGTAACTGAGTGCGCTGGAAAAGTGTACTCGAAAATGCCGTTGAATGTCCCTGAGGACTCTGTGATGTTAAGAACCTCCGAACTCGCCGTGTTGTAGGAGAGCGGAGTCGGCCCGTTGAACTCCCTGATCGTCGTCTGAAGATCAACACCTGAGGCAACATAGTTCTGCAACGATACGATCGCTGTGACTGGGTCGGTCATGTGTTTGTTGACGACGACCAGGTAGACCAAATCACCTTCGGTGTTTCTGCTGGCGTAAGCCGAAAGCATCGGCACTCCATGTTGCGGTGGGAGAATACACCCTTTCGGTTTTGTGTAGTCATAGGTCTCCACACCGGTGACACGAGCGTCAAGCATCCTGGAGCCAAAGTACTGATTGAACATCTTAAGGATGAAGAACTGTCCGTTGCGCCAGTAGCTGGATCCGGACTTGTTGATCGCAGCATAGTAAGTGCTCTTGTACAGATGCCAATGATGACATCCCAGGATCATGTCGGAATTATTGAGGCAAACACCGAGCACATCAGCCAAAGTGACGCATGCCATCAGCTTTCGAGAGCAGTCCAGGTTAATCCTTGCCGGATCTCCAAAGCCAAAACTGTAGTTGACATTGTATTCGGAAAACACCGTCTGGAGCCTTCCATAGCTGCCAGGCGCATGTCGTCGAACCATCGCACGCCGATTCTGTATCACACTGTCATACTGCGCTGCGGTTGCGAGGGTCTCCCAGTAGAGTTTCGTGGTGTCGGACTGCCAGGCACTGTAGGGGTAGTACGGATGCCCCTGCACGGCATCGAGGTCATCTCCTCCAACGCTGTATAGTTCGGAGTCCCAGGCGATCTCATCACGCTCACCCACTCCCATGCCTTCCTGAATGGAGATCAGTCCACAGGCAACCAGTTTGACACTGGGATCAACCGCTTTCATTGCCTCCTGATAGAGGAAATAGTCCAGCATGTAACGGCGTGCCATATTTCGGTTGCGTTCCGCCACGATCGCTGGATCACTCCCTGCAGGTTCTGTCACATAGCGAGCTACATTGCCGCAAGCGTCATAGCCCCAGGCCTCATTGCCCAGTTCAATGTACTCGATTTGATAGGGTGCTGGATGACCATTGTCCGCACGAATCTGTGCCCAGTCGGTGCCTCCATTGATATTCACACCTGCCGGTGCAAGACAATACTCCACCAGATCAGCGGCATCCTGAACAGCCCGTTCAAAAGCCTCCTGTGTGTCCAAAGAACACCGATACTCCAGTGTGAGGTAAGGAACGGTGCCTTCACGTTCACATCTCGCAAAAAACTCCTCCATGCCAAAACGCACGGGGCCGAGATTTGTTGTTGTGTCGCCACTACACGGATCGGGGATCAAGTCCGGCCGAAAACCGTTGATCCAAACACAGTCTTTCCAGGTGAATCGGTCGGAACTGTATCCAAGATGGAACCGATGGAAGGGTAAGCCCATCTCTCTGACCCGCTGGTCGAAAGCGGCGACCCACTCACCGGTCACGCTCACGCTGTCGGAGAAATGATCCGTGTGCATATTGTTGCCAAAAACCTTCTTGTTGACTTCGCCAAGATCTTTGAACGCATCAACAGTGATGAGAGTCTCAGCACTCGCATCCAGTGTGATGTGCGAGAGAATCTGATCTTCCCGCCGTCTCCAGGTGGTGTTACCTGCCTTGTCCGTCAGACTTGCCGAGAAATTGTAGGCTCCTGCGTGCAGAGAGTTGAACGTATGGGAGAATCCATCTTCGGGAGTCACATCTGCAACTCCGTCCTGAAGCCATTGTCCTGCAGTGCCATTCGTGATCTCCTGATAGTAGAACTTGGCTTCCTTGATGCCGCTGGCATTGTCGTGGTAGTCGAAAAGCCGAAGGCTCGGCGACAAATCTCGGATGGTCTCGCCTTCACGAGGATTCCAGTTGCTGTTGAGCACAAACTCAGGCACTGTGACGTCTTCCAGAAAGAGAATCTTATCAATCTCCAGAAGCACACCTCCAAGAGAACAGGGGTCGAGCCTTAACTGAGTGACTGTGCCTGTCCAGTAGGGGTGATCTCCGAGAAACACAAGGTAGTTGTTCCAATGATTGGTGCCATAGGCGACGAAACCAACGCTTCTCATCTCGGAAAAGGACGGTTGCGCTTGCGTGGTGAAGTAGATCTTCGCCGGTGAGGAAGGATACCGGTCTATTCGAGCAGTCTTCAGCTTGCTTCTCATTCGGATCAAGAGATAGTGCCGACCATCTGCATTGACGTTGATGGCTGGGGAATACAGAAAAGGATCACTTCCTGTTGTCTCCGCCTTCAGGCTACCTGCCGAAACAGAAACCGCTGTCAGATGATTGCCCGCCGTCCAACCGAGTGTATCCCCTGAGATGAAGTCCCACAGATGCACAGGGAAATCAGCAGCCTGGCAACACTCCGGCACAAAGGCCCAAAGAAAGAGTGAGAGAAGAAGCACAGAAACGATTGATCGCATCACAACAAACCCTCCAGAAGGATATCAAACGGCCTATAGCTGAAACACATGGTGACTCTTCCAACGCAGGCTGTCAACAGTTGCGTGGAAATGAGTCGCCAGAGCCATCAGTTGTCCGCGGAGGGGCGATTCATGAATTGCCCCTAATCGTGAATCACCCTTACTGCACAGCCATGACGGTGTTGATTATGAGTCGGTAGCAACGCTGCCGACGATGTTCATGCGGCCTTTTTCTTCTCCCAGTGGGAGAGTTTGAGGATTGGAAGGTGCGTTGTGCGGATCAAGAGCCAGCGATGGTCAGTACCTGAGTTCCAGTCCGAGATTGGCGTTGTTGCCTTCGCCCACATCTTGAACTCCCCCAATGATGGAAACATGGTCGTGGACGCTGAGTCTTCCGATCAGATCAAGTCGCTCCTCGCGACGGTCTGTCAGACCGATGCCCTCGGCGGAGAGTTCGAACCAGTCGCGAATCAGAAGCCAATCCACACCTATGGCCGCTTCTGAATCCTTGACGCCAGCACGTAAGGAAAGTCGGTCGAAACGGCGACCGAACATAAGTTCAAGATCATTGTCTCCACCGATGTCATTGCCACCGACTTCCAGGAAGTTCCGCTCACCGAGATTGAGCCCCAAAGTCAGATCATTGCGCCATCGGTTGCTGCTGTCTTCATCCAAGCCAAGACCCTCACGATCTCTGTATCCTCGAAATCGGTAACGTAGCGAGGCACTGCTGAGCGTGTTGTGCCAAGCGTTGACCGTGTCGCTGACCTGATTGAGCGTTCTCTCGGTCTTCTCTCCAAGCGCCTCATCCCGAAGCAAACGCCCCATCACACCACGTCCGTCTTCAAGATCCTTGAGCATTCTCTTAGCGCTGCCCGAAGCTTCCTGAAGATTCCTGGACGAGTCCTTCACCGATGTGACAATTTCCTGAACCTGGGGACTGGAGTCCCCGACAAGACCATTCAGTTGCGTGGTGAGTCTGTCCAGATTTTGCCCGACAGAATCGATCCGCCTCAAAGCACTGTCAAAGCGAACCAGGATATCATCTCCCCGATTCCTAAGGCCGTCAGAGAAATCCTTGACATTTTCGATTGTCTTCTGGACTTCATCGCGATTCTCTTCCACAAGACCACCCAGTGTAAACATGGCAGACTCAGCCTGAATCAAGGCACTGCTGAGATTCTGGCTTGCCTGAGTCAGTTCGGACATGATCGTATGAATGTTCTGCCTCTCTCCACCGACGACAGCATCAAGATTGGCGGTCAGGTTCTCCAGATTCTTGACCAATGCATGAAGAGATGTCCTTGTCGTCTCCTCTCCAAGAATCAGATTCAGTGAGCCAACGAGTGTTCTGACCTCGTCGGCTATGGCTTGACCCTTGTTCACGACATCCTCCATCTTGAAAGGTTCCTCCCCTTCGATGATGTCGTTGGGAAGATAAAAACCCGGACCAGGACCAAACGAAAGCTCAATGTACTTTTCCCCCATAATTCCAGAGGTGTCAATGCGTGCCCGGCTGCCCTCAGGCAGGCGATATTTCTCAGACAACATAATCTTCACCTGAGCTCTGCGTTGACCTGGAATCAATTCGATCCCCGTGACTTCCCCGACGTGAAAACCCGCAAGACGAACGGGTGCTCCGATTTCGAGTCCTGAGATGAAATCGAAACGGATGTGAAGCGGATACATCGAACCCAGATGCCATCCTTTGATGTGATAGGTAAGATAGATCAGGATGA
>JAKQFZ010000263.1 GCA_029558215.1 Candidatus Omnitrophota bacterium | reverse complement strand
CTATTTCGCCTTTATGTCCAGCATCACTGGGAAGAAGCTGGTCTTTAAAGCTGGTCTCCTTCATAGCCTTAGCACCCCTGAGTCGAAGGATGCGAAGGTGCTCGGTGACAAGGTCCGCACAAAGACGCCTGATCGAACGCTTCTCCTGAACCGCGATTAACCTCACACTGCTCCCACTCCCAGGTCAAAGCCTGGGAGTGGGAGTATGTTTCTTTTTACCTCTAACCACCATGACCACCGTAGCCTACTATCGAGACGTCCTTTACACTGACAGCCGTCACGTCTTCCTCAGCGAGTCGTTGTTTGCTTGCATCGTTGAAGACAAAGCGGGGAAAGCTGTAATACTGGACAAGAACGGACAAGCCTTCGGATACCTGGCAGGCTCCCCCGACAGTCCTTGTGAAAGCATTTGCAAGGACGTTTTGGAGTCTCTCTTTCACACAGAGTACCTGGAAGTTCTTCAAGCCAGACTTGCTGTCGGTACTACATCCCTGGAGCCTGGTGATCCGAAAGGCTTCATATTGGTCTTGAAGGATGAAATCCTTACCATCAGATACTCAGTGGTGAAGAACGGTGCGAACGACGTGGAGGTGAAGAGTGCCACTGACATGGACTGGCCGTGCGCCATCGGGTCCGGTAAATGGCTTGCCATAGGGTACTTGGCCGGAGGTAGTGATCCCAAGAACCTCATGCGCTATGTCTCTCAAGTCGACAGCATGTCATCCCCTCACACTTACGCCTACCACCGCAAACATCTGAAGGAGATCAAACGCCTTCACACCGACTGGAAAGTCAACATGAAGGAGTCTCTGAAATGACCGCCATCATCCTTCGTGACCACGTCATCCTGGCACCACAGACCATCCTGCCACCCTACACACTGAACATGTCAAACAGGCTGTGTGGTTTCAACCGAGACTTCCTTGCCTTGGACAGCGGAACAATCGTCAATGCGGAAGAGTTGGAAAATCTCGATGCCAACATCGGATCACGGTCACATAACGTCAACCAAATCCAGCAAAACCGTCGATGCTCCTATCACGTCCTGCACATATCTGGACGCTGTTACTCTATCTCAGCCGACAGCCCAAATCTCGAGACCTCGGATACAGCTGTCTTCGATATCCGTCGAATGGGTGAAACCGATGTTTCAACCTATGGAGCAGAGTCAGGGTGTGATAAGTTCATCCGTGGAGTGGTGCAGGGCGTAAGAGATCCGCATGAGATCATGCGGCTGGTAT
>JAKQFZ010000252.1 GCA_029558215.1 Candidatus Omnitrophota bacterium | reverse complement strand
TGTGCACAGTCCCAACATTCCGAAGACGATCGCCAAAATCCAAAGCCTCGTGACAATGGTGACCTCATGCCACCCCTTAATCTGATAGTGATGATGCAGTGGGGCGATGAGGAATATCCGTTTTCCCCATCTGCGAACACTGATCACTTGAAGAATCACCGAGGCGGCTTCGATGACGAATACGCCTCCGACGATCAACAGAAGTAGCTCCTGCTTGCAGAGAACAGCCACGCAGCCGAGCGCACCACCGAGGGCAAGCGCACCAACATCCCCCATGAACACCTGCGCGGGATAGCAGTTGAACCAAAGAAACGCAAGACTTGCCCCGAGAAGAGCGGCGCAAAAGACAGACAACTCACCCGCGCCCTTGATGTAAAGCACATAGAGATATCGTGACGCATCTACGCGACCCACAAGATAGGCCACGATTGCGAAGATGGCTGAAGCGATGGTGACACATCCAGTCGCCAAACCATCCAGGCCATCGGTGATGTTCACCGCATTGGAGGTGCTCACCAGCACCAAAGCAACAAATCCGATATAGAGAATACCCAGCTCGGGGATGAAGTGCTTCAGGAAGGGCAATGCCAGCCCTGTCGGATTGTTTGGATCAACAGGCCAGGCGTAGAGATACAGACCGACCAACAGGCCTATGGAGAACTGGCCGATCAGCTTCTGCCTTTTGTTCAGGCCACGATGGCTCTTGCGCCTCATCTTGATGTAGTCGTCCAGAAAGCCGACAAGGCCGAGCCAGACCGTAACGAAGATCATCAGGATCAGAAGCCGGTTGGTGAGATCTCCCCAAAGTATGACGGAAAGAAGGACGAGGGAGAGCAGGAGTATCCCGCCCATGGTTGGCGTACCCGCCTTGGCTTTGTGATGCTCGTATAGGCTGGGAATCCCCTCGCCACGAATCTGCTGTCCAATTCGAAATCGAATCAGCCATCTGATGAAACGTGGTCCCGCCCAGATTCCGATCAGCAAAGAGAACACCGCTGCCGCGATGGCTCGAAATGTGATATACCCCAACAGGTTAAAGAGAATCTGACTTTCCCGAAACGGGTAGAAAAGCAGCCTAAGCATTGCTTCCCTCCTTACAGGATTCCCCTTGCGGTGTTTTCTCAAGATGCTCGGATATTTCCTCAAACTTCATTGCTCTGGAGGCCTTCAGCAGAACAACATCCCCTTTGCGAATCTCCGTCTTCAGCAGGTCGGAAACCGCACCATTGCTGGAACACTGTTGAACTGTGCCTCTGAAGCCATCGGCCTTTGCCTGTTCTGCAATCGCTTGCGAACGCTCACCCACCGTCAACAACATATCCAGTTCTGACTGAGCCACCATCGCACCCATTTCCCGATGAAAGGATTCGGAATCATCGCCCAATTCCATCATGTCACCAAGAACTGCAATGCGTTTTCGAGCGGGTAGGGAGCCCAGGAGATTCAGTGCTGCTCGTGTGGAATTGGGATTGGCGTTATAGACATCCTTCAGCAACGTCGCTCCAGAAGGCAGATCGATTCGCTCCAGTCGTCCCCACGCACCATTGTACGATTCCAAACCTTGTTTGATGATTTCGTCAGGGAAATTCTCCAAACACCCGACCGCAAAGGCGGCTACTGCATTCTTGATCTGGTGTTCACCCAGCACGCGCAGATGAACCGCGACTTTTCTCTCTTTTGAGACAGCGCTGAAATCCGTCGTGCCGTCATTCCGAAGCACAATATCTGAAGCGTGGAAATCCCCCTCGGCAGCGCCGTAGGTCAGGGTACAGCCACGACACAGACTCTTCAGGCGATCAAGGCCATAGCTGTCCGAACCGATCAAGCCTGTCGTTCCATCGCCTTGCAGTCCGCTCAGTAGCATCCCCTTTTCCTCGACGATGACGTCGAGTGAACCGAAGCGCTCCAGATGACATGGAAAGACGCCTGTCAACACACCGATACGAGGACGACACATCTCTGTCAGTCGAGGAATCTCTCCGGGGCGATCCGCGCCAAGTTCCAGAACCGCTCGCTCATGCTCGTCTTTCAAATTGAGGAGAGTCTGTGGAACTCCGATGAGGTTGTTGAAGTTTTTCTCGCTCTCAAGAACCCGAAATTTCTGCCGCAGAACGCTGGCAATGAATCCGCGTGTGGACGTCTTGCCGACCGAGCCTGTCAGAGCAAGCACTCGTAAAGAAAACTGCTTTCGATAGCCCTTCGCTATCTCCCCATAGGCGACAAGTGTATCCCTGACCACAATCACTGCTGGAAACTCATTCATCGCAGAGGCGACTGTCGGGTGGTTCTCTTCAAGAATGACGAGTCCTGCTCCCGCGCGAGCTGCAACCGTTGCGAACTGATGACCGTCGAAGTTCTCACCTCGAAGCGCCAGAAACGCTTCGCCAGATTGAGTCTTCCGGCTGTCTGTTGAGATGGCTGTGACGGTTCCTGCTGCTTCCCCCTTCAGCAGGTGACCGCCAGTCCAGTTCGCAACATCCGCAATGCTCAGTTTCATTTCAGTTCCTTCAACGCAGCACAGGCCTGTTCGCGGTCATCAAAATGAATGACCCTGTCTGCAAGTGTCTGCGTCTGCTCATGTCCTTTTCCCGCGATCAGAACGATGTCATCGCTCGCGGCCATTTGGATCGCCCGCCGAATTGCCTCTGCACGATCTTCGATGACTTCAAAGCGACCCTTTGCCTGTGCCATGCCTGTCTGAATGTCTCGGAGAATCTGTTGCGGATCTTCAGACCGAGGATTGTCAGACGTCAGCACCGCAAAGTCACTGAGTTGTGCTGCAACTGCACCCATCCTGGGTCTCTTCGTCTTGTCACGATCGCCGCCTGCTCCGAAGACAAGGATGATCTTTCTATGAGGAATCTGCTTCAGAGTTGAGAGCACTTGTTTCAAGGCGTCTTCTGTGTGCGCATAGTCCACAAGCACCTTCAAGCCCCGATCATTGGGAATTTCTTCCAGGCGACCAGGGATTAGTTTCATCTCCCGAATTCCATTTGCGATACAGTTGGGATTCACACCGAGAGCAAAAGCCATTCCCGTGACGCCGAGAAGGTTGTAGACGTTGTAGCGCCCCAAAAGATTTGACTGAATGCAGGTCCTCTGTCCGTCCGGCAGTTGCACGTCCGCACGAATGCCCTCTCGATCCATCTGCAATGCCTTGACAGAGATGTTCGCGGGAGTATCCAGCGCATAGGTAAGGAGGTGATTCCTGGGAACTCGTGAAGCAATTGATGCGCCCGCGGTATCATCTACGTTGATCACGGATGTTCCTTCGGGTGCAAGGTATTCGAAGAAGAGGCGTTCCTTGGCTTTTTGGTAGGACTCCATTGTCTCATGGAAGTCCAGATGATCCTGAGTCAGATTTGTGAACAGTGCTACCTGGTACTGAAGCCCATGGATTCGATCCAGGGCGAGTGCGTGAGAAGAGACTTCCATGACGACCGTCTGTACGCCATCCTGCTTCATCTGAAAGAGCGTCTGCTGTAACTCGAGCGCCAGTGGAGTCGTGTTGGGAGCAGGCAGCTGTCTGTCGAACCACCGATAGGTGACGGTACCGATAACGCCGACTTTCTGTCCTGCGGCCTTCAGGATGCTTTCCAGAAGAAAGGCCGAACTTGTCTTTCCATTTGCCCCTGTGATCCCGACCAAGGTCATGGCCTCTGCCGGCGAACCATAGAAGGCACAGCTGACTTCAGCCAGCGCCTTGCGGGTACAGGCAACACGGATCTGCGGGAGAGGTACCGAGGGTCTCCACTGCTCGACAAGGGCGCAGGTGGCACCAGCCTGTAGAGCCTTCTCAAGGAAATCATGACCGTCTACATGCTGGCCGCGTAGACAGACAAAGAGCATTCCTGGCTCAACGTGACGCGAATCGCAGGCAATACCGGTGACTTCAGAGGAGGGTATTCCGGCAACCTCGAGAGTCGTCACTCGTTGTAGAATCTCACTCAATGCTCGCATCTAATCACTCGTGTAGGGCATCCTTCGTTTGGCGCAACTGCTCATCACTGAAATTGACGTGACAGACCTGGATCTGTTCAAGACTTTCTCCCGGTTCCGGTTGTTGGGAACAGGCCAGGCCAAAGCCCTCAAAACGTCCTTCAAGATTCAGGGTCTTCAAGAGTTCATACACCTGTCCCTTGGTCATTCCCTTGACATCAGGCATGACGCCTTGGTCGAGATAGTCTTTGACCGATGGAGTTGGTGTTTGATTCTTCTGTTTGTTGATCGCCAGGCTATTCGGAGTCGAGGTTGGCGTTTCGATCTCGCTGGTGTTTCTCTGCATATTCATTCGCGTCGCAACGTAGTCCGCCAGTTTTGCGAAGACAGGCCCCGCGAGTTCACCGCCGTGAGTTGGCCCTTCAGCATCTGGTTCCCAGATGTGAACACTGATTACGGCCCGTGGTGCCTCAACCGGCAGAAAGCCAATGAAGGATGCAACCACCTTATCCTTCGAATATCCCCGACCACGTCCTTCTTCATCTCTCTCCAGTTGAACAGCGGTGCCACTTTTTGCAGCGATCCGACCTGAGAAACCGGGAACCTTTGCGTGGCGTCCAGTACCGATCTCAATGCATTGCGTCATCATCTCAGCCAGCATCTTTGTTTTCTCAGACGAGAGGATCTGATCAGCGTAGGGTTGTTTTGGTTCAAGGCGTTGGTGCGTTTCATTGTTCACGACTGCACGAACGACATGCGGCGTGATAGCGCGACCACCGTTGGCGATCATGGCGTATGCACGACATAGACCGATGGGCGTTGCCATCATCTCATAGCCATAGGGAAGAACAGCGATGGTTGTTTTTGACCACTGGCTCAGTCTGGGAATGGTACAGACGCCTTCCGACGGCAGATCCACGCCCGTTCTGCCACTCATACCGAACTCTCTAAATGTTTGGTAGAGAGCCTCCTCACCGCACTGAAGCGCCAGCTTGACGGTTCCAACATTGTTTGACTTGGCCAGAATCTCTGTCGCGGTCAGATCACCGTATCGGGTTCCAGGCACATCTTTGATGACTTTTCTGCCGACACTGAATCCTGCCTCGCATCTAATCACTGTGTCCGGCCTTGTCACACCCATGGCAAGCGCTGCGTACATTGTGAAGCACTTGGCAAGGCTTCCCGGTTCGAAAGCGTCGCTGATGGCTCGGTTGCGATAGTTTGCCATTGGGTACTTGGAGTATTCGTTTGGATCGAAGCGGGGATACTGCGCCATGGCAAGGATCTCTCCGTTGTTTGGATCCATGACAAGGACACACCCTCCTGGTGCTCCGGAGGACTTGCAGGCCTCATCAAGCTCCTGTTCAGCCACCGATTGGATGAACTCATCAAGAGTCAGTTCGATATCTGCCCCTTTGGGCGAGCGGGGGGGCGGGCTTGAATCCAGAAACATGGGACGCGACAGCGCATCCATCGCCGTGATGTACTGACAGGGTTTGCCTCTCAGAATGTCGTCATAGCGCCCATCTACACCATACTTTCCAGCGCCGTCCCGATCCACATAGCCCAGAATGTTGGAGGCCAGGTCTTTCATCGGGTAGTATCGTTTGAAGTTCGGATCCAGACGTAGTCCAACCACCTTGCGTGCCGTGAGCATCTCAAGAACACGAGCTCGGTCAGGCTCAGAGAGCAGACGTTCGAGATAGAAATCCACGGCGGTACTTTTCTCGATGGTCTTGAGCACCTGCTCTGGTGTCCTGTTCTGGATTGAGGCGATCAATTCCAATGTCGCCTGTTGTTTCTCTTTTTTGTTCTTGGGGTTCAGGAAGTTGTAGCGTTCCATGACGAGGATGTCACGGGGAAGGGTACCGGCAAGCAAAGTATTGTTGCGGGAGAGGATTCTGCCCCGTTCGGGTTGCAGGGTGATCTGACTGACGTGGATTTTGTCACGTTCTTCTTCGGTGATGTTCAGCACGACGCGGCGCAGATAGATCTGAAACTGAAACATTCGTGCCGCGACAGCGACAAAGCAAAGGCTGATCATCACCCAAACGAAGACGATCTGAGCCCTGTTGCTATTCCCCGTATTCATGCCCTTTTCCAGTCCGTCCCAGACTGGACTCATCAGGACGCCAGCTGCAATCACGACCTAGGGGAGAGTCATGTTCAAAGGACAAGTCCATACAGACAACCGTACCGAGGACATGTCACCAGAAAACCGCAGACGGCAGTCTGCACAACGCAATCAGTCCGCACCACCCGTCTGCTCAAAGAGAGACCACTCCCCAAACACCCTGAGCACTCTGCTGGCCACTTCCCTTGCCCGGCCACTCAAGTACGAGGAAACGGTTCTCGTTTCCGTCTCCCTGCTTCGCACCGCTCCCATGCTGGCATGCGAAGGCTCAGGTCCCAAGAGGATCACAGACTGAACTCCTGGAGTCAGTCCGAGTTCATTGTCAGCCGCCACCTGACGAATTCGGGTGACGGTTGTCATCTCATGAATGCCTGCCTGCAAATCGGCGATCTCACGACCCAACTCAGCGTACGTCTGCGCCAGGCGTGCGCACTCGTAAGCCTGCTGCTTGGATTTCAGTCCCAGGTACACGGAGCTCATGCCCAGAACCCAGATTAAGAGGATATTGCTTGTCAGCAGAGCCCAGAATTGGGGTCTTGTCCATGCCTGACTGCGGAATCGAAGTGCTTCGGTTCGCGCTGCGGACACTTTGAACGCATGACTGACCAGCATATTCATCGTTCATTGCTCCTGGGAACTGTGTTTAAGGGGGGGCCAGAAACCAACAGCATCGTCGCACAGGCAGTCATGTCCAGATTTGATAAGCTGGGGAGGGGAGGAGAGTTCTTCCGGACTCCCGCCTGTGCCCACCTCATGGAGCAAACCCACGGCGAACAATAGGGGGCTCTCTGCAAATGGAGGGGGGGCACCTCCATCTGATTGAGGAGGGTAGTTGGATTAGAGGGAAATGGAACTTCTTTTCGCACGGCAAGGCGCAATTCCATGAGGATCTGACGCTCCAGTTCCTGGCCCACCAAAACACCCTTTTCTGATTCTATGTCCACATGAAGAGCGTTCTCTCCATGGGGATTCACCGGATTTTCCTGATGACACGCAGTTGGGCGGATCTCGATCGAGGATTCCTGTCCTTCTCCGACGCACTCGGCACAATTGCCTTCGATCCCGTGAGAATTTGCCCCTGTTCGATCGCTCCACAGCCGCAGACTGGCATTCCCGGCGGGCAGATGCACTGTCCCGCGAAGCGTCGGAAGAATCTCTTGACCAATGCTGCTTCCATGGAATGGTATGTAATCACGCCCAGACGACCTGAAATCCGAAGCAGACTCAACGCCTGTGGGAGAAACCGTTCCAGATTCTCCAATTCGTGGTTGACGGCGATTCTTAGCGCCATGAAGACCCTCGTGCTTGGATGAATTCGATGCGGTCCCCTGGGATAGACCTTCTCGACTAGTGACGCCAACTCGGTGCAGGTCGTAATCCGACCCTGTTCCCTTTCGCGTACAACGGCTCGCGCGATCCGTCTCGAAAGTCTCTCCTCGCCATATTTCCAGAACAGGTCGGCGAGTTGTGATTCTTCGAGAGTGTTCAGCAAGTCCAAGGCGCTGGGGTCTTGGCTGTCCGGATCGAGACGCATGTCCAACTTCGCTTCCGACGCGAAGGAAAAGCCCCGGCTGTCTTGATCCATCTGGTCGCTGGAGAAGCCCAGGTCTGCCAGTATCCCGTCCGCTTCGTGGATGCCCACACTCGCAAGAATTGTCTGAATGTCGGCGAAATTCCCCCGTTTGAGATGGACGGGTGTATTGAAGGATTTCAGAATCTCCCTGGCCGACTGAATGGCGCCTGAGTCCAGATCTATTCCCACCAGCCGCCCTTGAGTGCCCAAGGCCCTCGCTATCGCCTGCGAGTGTCCGGCTCCGGCTCCCAGCGTGCAGTCCACAAAGCACTCGCCCGGACTCGGATTCATAAACTCCAAGACCTCTGCGAGCAGAAAGGGAATATGTCTCACGTTCTTCAGGCCTCACACTGTTCCCCCTGGAACTGCCGTCTGAGTGGTCTCATCGGCATGCAGCTGACAGCAAGTCTCTTCAAGAAATCGGCCGTATTCGACCATCTGATCTGGTGTAAGTTGTTTTTCCGCGTTCTTCTTGGTCTTGATGATCACGTAGTCATACAGACCCGAAAGAACCAGATCCTCTTTCCACTCGGATTCTCCAGTCGGATCTTCTTGAGCGGCAGGTGAATCACCGTTGCCCTTTCGAAGATACTCAAGATCCTGACGCCGGAGAGTGACGCGATGGTTGGTATCGAGTGTGATCTGCGTTGTGTTGGCGAGAAAGAAATTCCTGAATGCCTGAGTCTTCATGTCACTTGGCATCGCCATGAGACGCTGAACAAAAAGCTCGAAGACTTGCTTGGGCATTAGCGCGATCGAGTAGTCTGCCCAATAGCAGGCGATAGGTTCATCGTCAGCGAAGAGCCTCTCGAACTCACGATTCAGCGTAACACGCAATCGTGAATCAGTCGCTCTTTCCACGGTACCGAAGACGAATCTGCTTCCCACTTACTTCTGCTCCCAATGGGGAAATTTCCCCGCATGCTTTTTTATTTGACTTATTTTAGTTTTTTTGTTTTCGATCATTTGGGTTTTCAACCCCGTAATCTTTGTCACGAAACTAGTCCTCGAAAAACGGTTTGTCAATGATTTTCTTGAGATAAACCTAAAAAATATTGGGACTTGTCAAGGGCAACATCCTCTAGTGAAAGAACGACTTCTTGACACAATATGTGGGTGATGTTAGGAATAATAGGGCAATAATGGGTTAGTTCGGGGGATTTATCCCCCAGGAGAATCACCGATGCATGAGATGAGTCTCGCTCTCGAAATTCTCGAGAACGTTCAGGAACAAATCAGTGCTGAGGTTTCAGGGAAGGTTCGTGTACGTGAAATTCATCTCAGAATAGGACGCTTCTCTGGGGTCTCTGTGGATGCACTCCAGTTCGCTTTTGAGATGGCGAAGACGGGTACACCACTTGAGTCAACACACCTGCACATCCATGAGACGCCTCTGGTGATCTTCTGTACCAAGTGCGAGCGCGAAACGGAATTGGACTCACCTGAATTTGTCTGTCCCGAATGCGGCAGTACCGACACGGAAGTAGTATCGGGACAGGAAATGATCATGGAGTCACTGATCATCGAAGAGCACTGATCGATCGAAAGAGATGCTTGGATACGCTCTCCTGAAAATGACCCATGGTCATTCTCTCCAAATGCGCTTTGCCCATGAGAGGCTTCGGTAGCAAGGCTCTGCACGCTGCCGAATCCGTTCCCCCGGAGTGCGGTAGCTTGCTAACGCTTCTTGTTGCCTTCCGCACAAGTAAGCTTGCGCACTCCCGAAATCCGTTCTCTGAAGTAGGATGGAAACGAGCGTGTCGGTTTGTTCCAACCTACAGGCTCTTCCATCTCAACCCTACTGTGGAAACGAATACAATCCCGTCCCATCCGGCGCACGGTCGAAGTAGGCAGTGGGCGGATAGTTTGCGTAATTGTAGGTGCTTCCATCCCAGAGATACACCGTGCAGCGCAGACTTGGAGTGAACCCCTGCAGATCGGACGTGCTGACTCCTGCTTCGACCAGGTAGTCATTGATGCGCTGCATTCCAGTGGGAAGTGTTTTGATCCAAGTCCATGTCCCTTCAACGTATCGGTAAAGCGAATTCTCAAATCGGTATTGGAACGGATTGTAGCCGAGCATGAGATAGTGATCGATACCAGTTCCGTTCCATCCTGTGGCAACGTTGTTGTCCGCGTCAATATCAATCTCCAGGCACATGTAATCGAGGTACTCCTGCAGTGGGTAAATCACATGGCTGCCCACTCGGATGCCAAACTGTCCCTGATAGAGCCGCGCGGCCACAGTGCTGATGTCATAGTAAGGGAGTTCAACTTCATTGGGGTCTGTGCCCAGAAGTGACCATTCTGCTGGATTGGTCGGCGTTGTTGTCGGTGTCTGAGTGCGTGTTGGCGTTGCTGTCGGTGTCCACGAGGGGGTGACACTCGGCGTCATGGTTGGAGTGTCGGTTTCCGCCATCGTCGGTGTTCGGGTAGGTGTCATCGTTGCCGTAGGAATGGTTCCGGTGACAGTGAAGACACCGTTTGTCGTTGTGGAAGACAAAACGCCACCACCCGATCCATAGAGTGTTGCTGTCTGTATCGTCAGAGCACTCTGTTGCCCGGGAATTGCTCCGGCAGAAACCTGCATGGGAATCCTGACGACAGAACCAGAGCTGGTAGAGGCCAGCCCTCGACTCCGAGCTATGGCAACCCGGATGGAGCCGGTGGTTGGATTGCTCGAGATGCGGAACTGGTTTGTGTCCGTGGTCGTCTGCGCTGCGTCTGCCGTCAAGATGTTACCGGAAAATCTCAGTTCAACATAAGCGCCGGCAAGCGACTGAAGCGTACTGACATCAACCAACAGATCAAACGCGGTTGCTGGATCTCCCTGGTAGTTGGCAACACTTACATCGCGTGTGCCAACCGGCTGAGTTGGGGTGCGAGTTGGTGTATTCGTTGGCGTGGCTTCCTGCAAAGTCGGAGTTCGTGTCGGCGTATTCGTTGAGGTGGCTGACGGACTTGTCGGTGTTGCGGTGGGCACAGGTTCTCCCGCTCGTTGCCAGAAAGCACCCAGCATCAAGGCATCCCTGTAGTCTACCTTGCTGTCCTTGTTGCCATCCATTCTCAAATCAGAACCGTGCCATGCGGAAGCCAGAATCAGGGCATCTACTTGATCCACTTTTCCGTCTCCATTCCCATCCATGACTGTACCGGTGGATTGGGTGGGAGTGTTTGTCGGTTGAACTGCCGTTGGAGTATGAGTTGGTGTTGGGATTCCTGTTGTCTGAGTATGTGTCGGTGTGATTGTTATCTGATCCGGAGTATTGGTTGGAGTCTGCGTTGGCGTTTGGGTCAGAGTGCTGGTTGGCGTGAAGGTCTGAGTGGGAACCACAGCAATGGCATCATAGGCGCTCTTGACTTCAAGTTTGCCACTGCCCCATGTTGTGTCCCAACCAGTATCCCCCGCATCCACCGCATGCGTCTGGATGAGGTTTCTCATTTGGATATTGTCCAAATTCGGATTGGCTTGTAGCAAGAGTGCACAACCACCGGTCACATGAGGACATGCCATACTCGTGCCCTGCATTTTCATGTGCT